>DAVB01000045.1:0-2666 GCA_002505455.1 Euryarchaeota archaeon UBA52
GCACTAGTCATATCACTCATTTTACTGAATGAAATGTCGGGAGGGAGCTCCTTAGTTTCAGTATACATTGGGATTTCTTTCTTGATTTTCTGGTTTGTTCTGATTCCCTTCATGTTTCTAATCTTAAAAAAGGTCATAACGAGTATTCCGAAATTAGATCCATGATCCATTCCTGCGGTTTCTATTGGTTTTCTTATGTGTCTATGTTGAAAGATGTTTGATTAGCGCAGCCTGGCTTTGCAGGTGTTAGAGACATGCCTCTGAGCGGGTTTGCTAGAGTCTGCACGCCCCGGACATTCCACAGTACATCTCTTGCGACGGATTGCACATCGTGCAATGCTTGTCCGATTGTGTTTACTGGCGCACAGGGTATTCCCTCCAGTAAATTCTCCCAATGACTTCTTGTGTCGTTCAAAAATATCCTCGATAAGACCTTCTCTACCGCGATTCTGTCTTCCACCCTCCCTGAATTTGTGGACCATAATTTTGGGCTATCGATCTCGAGAGCTCGGGCCAATTGCTGCCATTGCGTATCGCTTCCTACTGCCAATACAAACCATCCATCTGATGCTTCGAAGGCACGATAGGGGACCAAATTGGGATGTGCGCTCCCCATAGGTTGTGGCTCTTTTCCCGATGAAATCCTGTTCTGTGCTTGGTTCACAAGTGCAGAAATGGCACAATCCCAGAGGCTGATGTCTATACGCTGGCACATTCCAGTTCTCTCCCTATGAAAGAGTGCGGCCAATATGGCGGATGTAGCGTGGAGGCCCGTTATGACGTCGATCCAAGCTACTCCGACTTTGACGGGGGGGCGTCCCTCTTCGCCGGTGATGGACATGATGCCTGATCTAGCCTGTAACGATAGGTCGTAGCCTGGTTCCGAAGATCTTGGTCCAGTGGCTCCGTATCCGGATATCGAGCATAATATCGTGTCATTCGGAAGTTCTCCAACTAGTCTGTCAAAGGTTCCTGGACGGAAATTTTCTATGACCACATCTGCCTGAGCAACTAGATCTTGAAGTTTCTTTCCATCTTGTTTGAGATTCATCCTGACTATCGTCTTTCCGCGGTTGCATGAAAGGAAGTATGCGGCCACGTCCTCCCCATCAAAACCAGTCGTGAAGGGGGGGCCCCACCCTCTCGTATCATCGCCCCAAGGCGCCTCAATCTTGAGTACGTCCGCTCCCAAGTCTGCGAGGTTCTGTGCGGCATAAGGGCCTGCTAGAACTCTTGACAGGTCAAGTATCTTCACACCCTCAAGCGCTTGCTTCATGTCGCGGGGGAGGCGGGGGGGCGATTCAATCCTCGGATGGAGTGACTGTAAATCCAACAATCGATCCATCCAATTCGAAAGACGATTCCATAGAAGATTGGTCGTCGGACATACGTCCTGATATCGACCTTGTTTCAGAGAGTATGTGCTCCCAATCGCCCTCTGCCAATTCAGGCGAACCCTCAGAAAGTGATACCTCGAGAGAGATTGATGCCTCAATCCTTAGATTGAGTTCTTTTCTCCTGGCTTGGACTCGACGTATTATGTCTCTTGCAAGCCCTTTCGATAATAATGCGCTATCAAGAGACATGTCTAGGACGAGAGTTACGTCTTTACCTCCACTCTCTACAGTCATTGCCGCGAAGCCTTCTTTCTCGACTCTTCTGATCTCTACATCGCCCATGTCTATCGGATAACCCGCCAGATGTGCGATTCCTGCCTGTATTTCGAGTAAGAACGAGTCTGGATCAATTTCCGAGAGTTCATTCAAAACGGCAGGTAAGTCAGAGGTGCACTTTCTTCCGAGGCTTTTTCTGTTAGGCTTGAGTTCTATTTTTTGGAATCGTTCTAGATCGTCTTCATTCTCAAGAGACTCGACGTTGAGTTCTTCCGAAAGGATGTCTTTCAAATCCCCTACGTCTGCATCTCCCACAATCCAACCTTTCCTGCACGGCAGTCTCTGTCTACGAGATGATTCTACTCTTATTCTGCGGCCTGCCTCTGCTAAGTTTCTGGCGAGGGCCATACGAGACTCCAGTTTTGCATCCCGAGGTGGCAATGTGCTATCCAAGGTCTCGGAACCGCAAGGCCAATCTGCGAGGTGTACGGATGCGCCTGTCAAGTCCCTGTGTATTCTATCGGGCATGAACGGCGCTATCGGAGCCATTATCCTACAAGTAACTAGGAGGACTTCTCGCAAAGTATGGTGACATGCTGCCTTATCAGCACTCTCCGCCTCGTCCCAAAGACGTCTTCGTGATCTTCTTACGTACCAATTCGATAGATCGTCAACTATGAAGCGTTCGATTTCTCTCCCTGCCTTGTGGAAATCCCACGCCCTGAAGAAAGCGTCCACCTTGTCGGCCATGTTGCTGACTTGAGAAAGAATCCATCGGTCGAGTGAGGGTCTATCATCTACCTTTGGAGCATCGGATTCGCTGGCTTGATCGAATGAGTCCAATGCAGCATAATCTGCATGGAATCTGTAGACATTCCATAGTGTTAGGAACATCCGTGCATAAGACTCCCTTACTCCGTTGGGATCGAAGTTTGTAGGCTGCCAGGGGGAGCTTTGGGTGGTCATGTACCATCTAATTGCATCTGCGCCCTCCAAGTTGAAATGGTCCCATGGATCGACTACATTCCCTCTTGATTTGCTCATCTTCTTTCC
>DAVB01000045.1:2957-3210 GCA_002505455.1 Euryarchaeota archaeon UBA52
TCTTGATTTGCTCATCTTCTTTCCATGCTTGTCAAGTATGTGTCCGAGAGAAAGGCAGCTTCGATAAGTTGGTTTATCGAAGACTGTTGTTCCGACTGCCAGTAGCGAGTAGAACCATCCACGGGTCTGATCTACCGCCTCACAGATGTAATCCACTGGAAATGACGATTCAAAGACCTCTTGGTTCTCAAATGGGTAATGCCATTGGGCGAATGACGCACAGCCAGAGTCAAACCAGCAATCCATGACATAT
>DAVB01000015.1 GCA_002505455.1 Euryarchaeota archaeon UBA52
CGATGGAGATTTGTTGTCCATTATTACAAGAAGGTGATTTGAGATGACAGGAGGTCTTTCCAGAGATGTGGCGAGACGGGCGGACATCATTCCTCGCGCTGAGTTGCGCTCTTTGGTTGAGCATCTGAAAGGTCGGGCCCGTATTTTCTCGGCTCTCTTTATTGTGGCCCTGATTATCGGATATCCCTTTGCAGATCGAATGATCTCTTGGGCGGCAAACAATACAGGATGGCGTCCGGAAGGAGTTGACATTGTGATCATACAACCACTTGAGCTCATTCTGCTGAAACTTCGAATTTCAGTTCATGTCGCTCTTGGGGCTACAATGTTGGCATTGATTTTTGATCTTGCGTGGAATGGAAGAGAAATTATTGCCAGAGGCAAGAGGACGATGGTGAAAGAAGGAAGTTTTGTGAGACTTGCAGGGGTTTGTTTAGCATCAGTCGCATTGGCGATGTTGGGCCTTTTCTATGCGAATTCGATATTGATTCCATTTCTTCTAGAGTACCTTGCTGCCGATTCAACTTCATCTGGGCTAGATGCAACATGGCGTATCGGCTCATGGCTAGGTTTCATTGTAGGCCTCCTTACAGCGTCAGCGATCGGATTTCAAGTTCCCCTGATTGCTTTCGTGCTCATCCGATCTGGCTTAATATTGCCAGAAACGATCACAGAGAATAGGTCGGTCCTATGGTTTTCAGCATTGGCGATTGGGGCATTCCTATCTCCTCCTGACCCTCTTTCCATGTTCTTGGTCGGTGGCCCAGTAGTCGTTTTACTAGAGATCGCCATCATATTCGAGCGAATTACTAACGCCTCAGACAGAGTCCTCTAATCCTCGATTCCTAGAGTCTTCTGCGCGGGCGTCTTCTCTGCCTGAATCGACATCCACCAAGCGCATCAGAAGTGTTCCCGCTATTATGAGAAGGCAAAGGCTGGCAACGCCCACCCGACTATCATACATAGTTGTCATAAACGCATAAATCGCCGGCCCGAGAAGTGCTGCTACTTTTCCGAAGAACCCGAAGAACCCGAAGAATTCCGCGCTTCTGGTTTCAGGCACCATCTGCCCGAATAAGGATCTCGCTAATCCCTGGGAGCCACCCAATAGGGCCCCAGCCATACATCCTAGCAGAAGAAATTGGTACATGACACTGAAACCAAGAGGCTGCCAGACTTTGTCCCTGACTGTCTTGGGTATGAAGTCCAATGACCCATCCCCAAGACTAGTGGGGTGTTCGTCCCCAAGGGCAAGATGGCCATCCAATGGGCCCCCAGATATGCTCGCGCTGAATCTTGTTTCTGAAAAGTCCCCGAAGAACATCTCAATTAATTGGATATCAGAAGTGGATGCTGTCCTATATTCATCAGACTCCTGATTCGGATCATTGAATTCGTAAATCGTTCGATCTTTGTAATCCTCATCTATGTGTACGGGCATGACATTGAGCCACTCCACAACCCAGTCCTGCTCAGATTCGTCTACAGATAACTTCAGCGCGAATGCTGTTTCCCCGACCGTGATATCATATACAGATGTGTCCTCATTCCAATCGTACTGGAAATCATACTCTGAATGCTCAGAGAGTTCCAGCGGTGCGAATGAAAGCGCAGCCGTTACAACGACAACCCAGCCGATAAGAGATATTGTCAGTGCTGATTTAGTGCTAGTAGCCTCGGCCAATTTTGTGAATCCTAGCGCGCAAGGGGCCGCGACGAACTGTATAACCAATATTGTGGCTATCAGCGCACCAGTTGTGAGGCCTAGCACAGATATGCCGTAGATTCCTGCTAGTGCAGTTACTGAATTTATCCCATCGATAAACAAGAAATAGGCGAACATGTAGATGAACAGAGTCTTGAATTTCCGCCATTCGGAGAATGTTTTCTTTAACTCGCTGAATGCGAGTTTCGCTGACTCGCTGATCCCGAGGCTCTCCATCTCATTCTCAATTTCCGGTTCGGGCACGTACTTGAATGTCAACATCGCGAAACCGAGCCACCAAGCTCCCGACGACGCCATGACGAAGGGAATGAGCCAGCTAGGATTCGATCCGGAATCATTCACAATGAATGTGATCATAAGAAGGTGGGCGAACAGCAAGATTCCGCCGCCGAAGTAGCCGTATGCGAATGCCTTGTTAGATATCGCATCCATCTCATCGTCCGTGCCCATATGTGGCAGCAATGCATTGTAGAATACCCCTGCACCGTTCAAGCCTATGTTAGCTAGCAAGAACATGACGAATATCCAAACCCACTGCAAAGAGATATCAAGTATCGGAGCGAAAGCAAGAGCTATGGTTGAACCTGCTCCGAGATAAGTCAGTATTCTGAGCCACCACATCTTGATTGCTCGCCTATCTGCGATAACCCCGAGGGATGGGCTTGCAATCGCCACTAGAAGTGCTCCAATCGCAACTGCAACGCTCCATACAGCGTCTGAGGTCATGTTGCGGCCAAGAATCTCGGCCTCCAAGCCATTTGCCTTGAGGAAAAGGTAAGCAAACCACGCAGGGAGTACCGCAGTTGTCACGGACGTCTCAAATGCCGATTTACCCCAGTCATAGAATGCATAACCACGTACTGATTCAGGATTTGATTGTCGATCTAAGGTGACTTCCCGCATATTGCTGCCTCAGCCTTCAATACGTATTAGAGGGTATGAGCGTTGTCACTGCAACCTGTTTGGATGAAGGTGTATTTCATGACCCTAGTGCTTTCCGCTAAGTACGTGAGTTCTATGGGTTGGTCGAAGCCGAGGGAGAATTCCATAGAGGCCCTTCTGTATGGCATCGAACACGCAGATGGGGTCGAAATGGACCTCAGATTAACAGCTGATGGCGAAGTGGTCATCCATCACGATCCGAGAACTCCTGGTGGCCTATATCCTGAATCTAGCGATTATAGCGAGATTGCAGCCCACTCTGATCGTTTTGAGGATCTCTTATCCAAAGAAAATTTCACATCGAGATGGGTCGATGAAGGTCGATTCGTCTGTCTTGAATTGAAGGCGCCGCATCCGTCTTCTGGAGCTGGTGGCGGATGGTTCAGGGGCGCCGCAATGAGACGTCATATGAGTGAACTGATGCAAAAGGTGAGTCAGATGATCGGGCATGAGAGTGTTCCTGTTTCATCGACTGTTTTCTACTCCTTCGACCCATACATAACAAAAGTAGCAGCAACTCATTCTGGAGGCTATCGTCACGCTAGACTCATGCCAAAATTAAGGCAGTGGGGCGGGAGGAATATCCAGAGGGCTGCAGCATTCCCGTCATTCATCGCTACTTCTGTGCCACGAATGCTATCTCGGCAAAGAAAATTGGGTGCTCCTATGCTCCCACTTGCCCTGGAGTACCTTGAAGGATGGACTCGCCACATCCCAATCGGGACGTCTGTTGGATTGAAGGGCAAAGGGCTTCAACGCTTCAATGAGATAAGAAAGGGGCATCCAGTCTATGTTTGGCCCACGCCCTTGGACATTGAGCCGCGTATATTGGATGCAGGGCTATCGTGTATATCGGACACCATGGATTCAAACCTGCAGTATCCCGGAGGGGCGGAAAGGTGTATGAGGCCCGCGACGATGCCTGAGATTGAAGGGGTTCGAATGCCTTGGAATGAAATTTCAGAGGGGGATCGTAAGGACGTTGTTCGAAGATGGCGGAAGCGTTGGTCATGGAGTACGACTACGGAAGAATTAGAGAGGATATCAACGGTCAACACGCTCCCTTGGGAAGCGCCTCGTTTGATAGGTCACAGAGGGGTTGGCAAAGATCCCGGGACCCTATGACTGAAGACGCCTGTGTGGCTGGTTCTCAGCCAGATACTTGGGCCTGTAAATCGGGACTCCACGGCCTCCCCTTGCATTTCGCTCATCAAGTATTTGTGCAGTTATCCCTGCTACTCTAGACCAGCCGAAGAATGTCGTATAGTAGTCTGGTTTTCTGAATCCTACGGACTGAAGCAGGGACCCACTGGCGATGTCCACATTGGGAAATGGATTGGATATCTTAGGTATCTCAGAAAGAATCGGAGGGACCACCTTGCGGAGGGATTTGACAATTTTGAAATCAGAATCATCCGGACAGATTTCTTCACCGAGTTGGATGAGTAACCTTGCACGTGGATCCTCCGCACGAAGTACTCCATGCCCGAAGCCGTAAATCGGTCTCTTTGCGGCTAGTTCGCCTCTGACAAATGTTTCAATCTCTTCCTCGTTGCTAGTCCCAATTCGCTTTACGAATTCGAGGCATGACTGATTTGCTCGTCCATGCAATGGGCCGGATAAAGCACTCATTGCAGAAGATATTGAGGCGTATACCGAAGCTCTTCCGGATGCTACGGCTTTCCCCGAGAACGTCGAAAGATTGCCGCCCCCATGATCCATATGGAGTATGAAAAAGAATCTCAGAACCCTGTTCATTCTCTCTGCTTCATCGCCATCTATTCCAAGCATGTGTGTGAAATTCTCTACAAGTCCGAGATGTGGACGTGAATCCCTTGTTTCCTGCACATTGCCGCCTCTCAAAAGAAATATCCTGGCCATCAACTCAGGCATCCTGGCAATGAGATTCATAGCATCAGTTCGTAAATCGCCCGTTGTATCTGACGCTCCAAGGCCAAGTATTCCAATCGATAGCCAATCCATCGGGTGTCCAGATCCGGGAGTGAGGGATTCGAGTACCCGTAAAGCCCCTGTTGGCATATTCTCTGCACGATGGGCAAGTTCTGCTCTGAATGCCTCGCTTTCCTCGTCAGTAGGGAGTCTCTTGTTAAACAGAAGATAGATGACGTCCTCTTCTTCTAAATCGACTAAATCTTCGACAGGGTATCCAACATAGTGAACTCCTTCGAGAGGATCTACGAATGAGGTCTGACAGGTCCCAACAGGGATGCCCCTTAGCCCTGAGTCAATATTCTCACTTCGAATCTGGAAAATTGGCTCTCCATCATCTCCCATAATAGGGGGGCTGGGATTGGTCTGTGATAATCTCTCCTATGGAATGCCCTCTTTTGTTGCGAGTCATATGAGTCCGATTTCCCTTCCAACCTCTTCAAACTTTGAAAGGACCTCGTCGATGTCCTTGCGCGTTAGGCCGGATGACATTTGAGTTCTTACTCTGGCCTTGTCTCTTGCAACCATTGGAAAGACGATTGCTCCGACCATTATGCCTCTATCTCTCAATTTTCTCGATAGTTGCTGGGCAACTCTGCTTTCTCCGCACATAATTGGTATAATCGGGGTTGTGGATACCCCCGTATCAAATCCAAGGGAAGAAAGTTCATTTCGGAAATAATTCGTATTCGACCACAGTCTCTCTACATGTTGCGGCTCATCCCTTAGAACCTCTATGGATGCCTTCTGGGCCGCTGCAACGCCGGGTGGTTGACTTCCCGAGAGGAGCCATGACCTGCTGTGATTCAATGCATGATTTCTCAAATCTTGTGATCCTGCGATTATGCCGCCTTGGACACCTAATGCTTTGGAGTATGAACCCCCTTCAACGGTTACTCTGCCCTGGAGTCCGAAGTGTGCTACTATGCCTCTGCCCTCTCCGAGGACTCCTTCGCCATGGCAATCATCAACCATAATCATGGCATCGTAGTCTTCAGCCAGATCTACTATCTGATCTAGAGGGGCGATATCGCCATCCATACTGAAAACCCCGTCGGTGATAATCAATTTACGATCAGCCGACCTACCTTCCCTCAAAGCGTTCTCAAGACCGCTCATATCATTGTGGGGATACACCGACCTCTGGGCCTTAGTCAAACGTACCCCATCGATTATGGAGCCGTGATTCAGTTCATCGGAGATGATGAGGTCTTTTGACCCTCTAACAAGCGTGGGTATCAGACCGACATTAGCGGTGTATCCTGCCGAATAAATCAAGGAGGCTTCAACGCCCTTGAATTCAGCGGCTACCTTCTCAGCTTCCAGGTGCAGGTCCAAGGTCCCGGCTATTGCCCTAACCGAGCCAGAGCCGGCGCCATACTTCTTGGTCGCCTCTATTGAGGCCTTGACAACTTTAGGATGGGTTGTGAGATTGAGGTAGTTGTTCGCGGACAACATGATCATTTCAGAGCCGTCGACGTTGCATCTAGGCGCATTGGCAGACTCAAGGGTAGGTGGATTCCACGCTAAGCCCTGTTCTACGAGCTCTTCGTATCGGTTCTTCATCCACGAAAGGTCTGCTACCATGCTCTGTCATGAAATAGGGAGTAAATGGCTATTGCCAATCAAGTTACGAATAACGAACAATGAAATGTTGGTTCTAGAGTCGAGCATCATGGCACTATACGATACAATAGCCAAAGCGCTAGATGAGAGAGATGCGGGCATGTACACTGACCTGTTGCATGCTGACTACGAGTTCGTCAGGCACCAGACCGGCACATCGATGCAAAGGGAGCAGATGGTAGAGATGATGAATCTGATGATGGCTAACGAGAAGGTTGTTGTCCGCGATGCCAGGTGCGTATACGAAAATGATGAGATACTAGTCGAGCATTCGGTGATGGATTTCCCAGACGGAACCACAGAGGCCGTGATGGGCGTTCACACTCTCAAAGATGGGCTCATTATTCGCACTGAAACCGGTGCTACGCTGATTTCTAAGTAACCGAGAGAGATTGCGACGAAGAACAGCGACTGCAAGAATTTTATGGGGCAGATGTGGAAGGTGTTTGGTCATGAAAAGAACAGGAATACAGGGCAAGGTGGCGAGTGGTCTTGGGAGAGCTCAAGTTTTCATGTCTCAACCGCACTATCAAGATCAGTTCAGAGACGTACTAGGTGCGACTGCATGGCCTGGGACTTTGAATATCGAAGTGATTGAGGAAAATCTGGAAATATACACTAGTCTGAGGGCTGTAGCTGGTCTGTGTGAGGGGGATGCTATGGAAGATGTCAAACCGCATCGGATAAATGGTTTCGAAAGGGAAGGGCGTTCATTCGGAGGAGCTACAGCATTCTTAGCCTCAATATCGAAAGATGGTTCTTCTTGGCATGAATGTGCCATACTTATTCCCGACCTTACACGGCATACTGAGACTGCTGAAATCATTGCGAGTTCATTTCTTAGAGAGTTGCTCCCCGTGAATGATGGAGATCTTGTTTTCTTAGATATCAAGTGAACCTAGAAGTCCAGTCGGACTCAAGAAGTGTGTGTATCTCAGATAAAGCTGTAGCGCGCCAACGTGCTATACTTCTAGGATCTGAACTGAGCGGGGGCGAGTGGAATGGCAACTCCGGGAGAGGGGCTATCCACGAAGACGGGATATCTCTGTGATGAATGTTCCAGAGTAGCAGTGCATCGGCCGGGGCTCTACCTAAATCTCTGGCACGACCCGGATTCCTGAGAGCATCCATGATTTCACCGGCACTTGAATTTGAGTTATTTACTGCATGAATGGCTGAAGCCATTCTCCTGACTTGATTCCACAGAAATGACTCGGCTGTAACTGTAAATCCAATGATTCCGCCATCCTCACGCCTCCAAAGTGCACACTCGTCCACGGTCCTAATGGGGGATCTTTCAGAATCTGGCCTCGAGAAGGCTGAAAAATCATGTTTTCCTGAGAAAATTGAGCATATTTCTTCTAAAATCTCCTGATTTGAATCATTTTTCCATCCATGAATCATATCCAGACGATAGAGATAGGTACGAGAAGATGCCAACCGGATTGGCAAGGAAGATTTTCTTCTAGATACGCCCCATACGCATAGGTGGGGGGATAGCCTATCCCCGATAGCCCTAATGATTCTGGATTCGTCCAAGTTCTTCATGAGAGATGGTTCAAGTTCCAGATCAATTAGGTTCATTCTTGCGCTTACACCCGAATCGGTTCTCGACGACAGTCGTATTTTTGCATCCTCGGACCATTTCAATTCCTCGATGATGGCCTTTATTTCGCCCTGTACTGTGGGCATATTGGGTTGTATTTGTGACCCACTATACGCTGCACCGTGATAGCCTACCGCGAGGGTGAAGCTCTCGGCTTCTGGGCCGGGCTGCACATTTACTCCTCGACCAAGTGCTCCATTGCTTCTTCAACAGAAGAGAAGCCCAATCCTAGGATGGCGAATTCTATTGCAACGGGAATAAATTGCCTCGCAAACTGCTCACTTCGATCATAACCAACCTTAACATCAATACAATCGATTAATTGTTTGGCAGCTTCATAAAGATGGAACGAAACATCGACATCTTCTGATTTCTTACCGAGCTCAATCAGTTTCTTGAATTCTCTAATAGCCATGGGAACGCGGTCGAACTCAATAAGGGCGTTTGCGAGTGCAGCCTGGTACTCAGCATTTTCTGGTTCTAAACCAGCTGCTCTTTTGAGATATGATTGGACTTTCCCCTCATTTATTCTATCATTCCCTTTTTCATCAAAATTTCCATTTTCTTGTATCTCAAACATTGCTGCTTCTGCCCAGCCGTGATATCCAGCAGGGTCGTCCGGATAACTGCTTACATGCTCCTCAAAGATCGACATTGCCGTCATGTAATCGCCTCGAGTGATGTGTTGTGCAGCTATTGTGACGATATCTTCTTCGGACATGTGAATCCCTCGTACTACAGCCCAGATGCTTTCGGTTATCAACGATATGCCTTTTCCCGAGAAATCATCAGAGTCGTTTACGACATCCGAAATGCATCAGATGTCTGATTGATTAAGAGGTGAATCTTCTCAGGGGCGTGGATGCCGTATATGCATGACTCGGGCTCATTCACCGCCTTCGGCCTGGTCCTTTTGAACGAGAGGAATAAGCCAATCCCGGAGAATATTTTCCTTATCCCCCCGGATGGCTCGTCATTTGGTGTTTCGCTGGACACTCCTGCTGCTAGAGAAGTCGAGTCAGATGCAATATTCAGACCTGAGGCAGTTAGTATCTGTATGGTTCCGAATCTAAGCAATCTACTGGTAATTGAAGTCTCAACGATGAGATTCTCGATTCGGTCGTATCCGATGCTCTGACTATTCGCATCGAAATACATGAATCGTTTGATCATGTGTATTCGGCGATCTGTTATAGCGTACGTGAATGCTCTTTGGTAAATCACCGTGAATACGATTAGTGTCCCTGCAAACATGGGTGCGAATAAGAAATAGAGGCCATTATTCCAGCTTGGGAGAGGGAAATCGCCGTCTCCAAAAAGGCCAGAAACGTTGAGAGTCACCTCAAAGGAGACCCAGAGAGCCGGTGCGACAGCTGCAAAAATAACCCATAAGATAGTCCACTTTCCCGATGTAGGCCCGTTGGAAAAATGAACTATTTTTGCAAGTATCAACATAATCAACATGAGGCCGAAGACGCCTGAAAGATCTGCGCCAAGATGAAGCGTCTTGATCACAAATGCCATCTGTCCTTCTCCCTGTGGTCTTTCAGATATATTTGCCCACCAGAAAAACAAGTACAACCCCGCCATCATGCCTCCGAGCAGGTATCTCCCGTACATGCTACGTGCTGTTGGGTGGCCCATCCACAGTATTTGCTCAGAATCTGTCAATGTGGGTATTTTCTTCCTGTTGACCTCGTCGTTAAGTTGGTCCGCGGTCATGGCCATGGTTGTCTCAGACTGTTCATTTCAATTTAGGATTCCCCAAGCGTGCTCTGCATTGCCGCGTATCCACTTGAAGTCTGAAATATTTCTGTCACCGGCTTCGTCAGATAGGAGTATATGCTCCACTTCAAGAGGGTACTCGTTGTAAGTGAGGTGGCTAGTAAAGCCTCCTCGCGTGGGTTGATCGAAAGTCCAATGTGCCCTTGAAGTGGCTCTTACTTGCAGTTCTACGTTTACCCTGTCATTATAGAGCCTTATCCTGAATCTTGGAAGTATCGAACCGTCTGAGTCTCTAAGCGCGTTTGGCTCTTCTGGGCGGATGAGTTCGATTGATCCTTGCTCGAGTTTCTCTGTGGTGCCCCTGGAACGGTCGTGCATCAGACCCCTAGCATTACTTGGCCATCTGATCGAATCTCTTTTCGACCATGGTACGGAATCTTTCTTTGACATTGACCCCGAGATGTGTGGTAAGAACCAATCCAGATAAGTCCCGTCATCGAAATGCAGGAATCCCCAGAACCATGGTACGCTAGGGGCTTGCACAGTTACCTTCTGAAAGTATGCTGAGCCTTCAATGACATCCCCATCTATCGATACATTGGCCTTCATAGCATGTATCCTGAGTATATCGTATCCCATCCCCATTGCATAGACATTGTTCGCATATGTTGCGCTGCTTGGGCGTTCCCACCAAGGACTCAATTCTGCCTCGAAAGATTTTGGGAGATCGGGGTTGGACTCCTGATCGGTCTTGAATGAAAGCCACATCTTGCTTAAGTCGGGTAGCATGCCAAAAGATAGGTCATCGTCTGTTAGAGGGACTACTGTACCGCCGCCTATACCCATTCCTTCCCCTGGCCAATCAGGGTGTTTGTCTGTTAATGCTGCAATACGGCATTCGGTCATTCGAGCTGGCTCGTACATCTTATCTCCGTCATACCACCATGCACAGACCATTCCGGGCAGGACATGACCGCCATGATCATCGATTGCCATCCTGGCACCGGGCTTCCACCAGTGATTGTTCACCCTTATCGAGGGCGTCTCCTTGGTTGACCAGAGCACCATGAGTTGTCGCGATCTCTCAGGGTGTTTCGGGTCCGGCAGAACCAGTATGAACCACCACCACCACCATGAGAGTCTCTTGATAGGTGGAAGTATGTCGAATCGCCACATGGTAGAAAGGTCTCCGCCGAATCTTTTCATCTGATCATTCAATCGATCTCCCTCCTATTGAATATGGATTGGCCAATGAGTATCGGGAGCGTTATGAATGCGAGAAGTACGGCTATACTGAGAGCCATTGCTAGACCCGATGAGCCTGTTCCGAAAGTGTGTACAGGGGGGTTCCAGAAGAATGCTAGGCCACTTTCAAGATTGAATGCTGTAGCCATCTGGGCAAGCATTATCGTATCCGGCCAAGCGAGAATTACAATTGCATCTATCATTTGGAGGGACCAGTGGGAGACTGAGATTATCGGAACTAGATCTGCCCCGAATAATGTCATGACGGCCATTGCAAACTCGTATACGCCATACACCAGCGCGAAATAAACGCCGTATTTCGGGGATGCGAGGCCCATTGCATTGAAGATTGAGCCATACGCAGCAAGAGATAACACAGTTACTACGCCTATTCCGAACCAGACATTGATGTCTCCCAGCCTACTGCCGTCCGGACCGAGAGTTACAGTAACAGCAGCCATAATGAGTGACATCGAGAATACGAATCCGCCTGTGAATATGAGATACCCCGAGAGTCTGTAGACGATGAATTCTCCACGGTGAATTGGTTTTGAGAGCAAATAATGCAGGGTTCCATTCTCACTCTCATCCCGAATGAGCCCAAGCGCCAGGAATAGGGGCATGAAAATACCGATGATCATAGCGAAAGCAATTTTCCCGGTGGCGATTATGAACGACCTATGGGAAGATTCCCCCAGAAGTTCTGAATCAACCGGATCTTCATCGACGAAATCATCTGCAGTTATCTGCAGCACAGAGCCGTCTGGACCTCTTATCCATCTTACGTCGCAGGGTACGCCATTTCTGTTTTCGTCATTATTTTGATTTCCCGTGGGCAGGTAGTACCCCTCTTGAGTACAGTCTCCGTCATCATCGAATCCCTGACTTTCAGAGGGGTTTTCAGAGTCCCAGTCTAATCCATCTTCATCGATGTAAGCGCTTGGCGGGTCCGGGGCTACGTAGTAGGCCTCAGTTGTTCTGCCATACTCTGCACTCCACCCCTCGGAGACAGCCAGGGTCCCATTTCCATCGAATCTCAAGAATTGGACATACAGAGAATTGTCGGCAAAGGTGCAAGCAAAAGGACTGTATCCGTAAGGTTCTCGATTTTCTAGGTTTTCTCCAACTATTTCAGGACACTCATCGCCAGATTCAGCATAATGGGATGAGATATTTTCCCAACTGCCTGTGAATGTAGAGGGCCCATATACATCCCAAGTATGGTTTCCAGAGTGTGCTCGTATACCCCAGTAGTTAATTTGGCCTTCAGGGATGAAAAGGGCAGCACCGGGGTATTCCCTATGATCATAATCACTGAATCCATACTTCATCTCCTGTCCAAGAGGGTAGCCGTCGCCATCGAAATCGACAGAGTCACCGTCATTATCGATTGATTCGAAGCCTTCTCTTACCGAATCTACATAGAATGCTGAGAGGAGTGTGAGCAGCAATACGGATACGCCCATTACAGTCCACGTTGAGGTCTTGTTCTTGAGTTGCCTAACGGTGAGTTCGATTATTGCGCCTGCTTTTCTATCGAGTGCTGTCCATACTGTCGTAGAAAGGCGCCTTCCTTCGGAGTCAACCTGGCCTTCCCTACTCATCTTGAATCACCTACAAGGTAGCCAAGAAGAGACTCGAGATTATCATCAGGATTCTCGATGGAATGTATTGGAACCCCTGACTCAAGAATGAGCGCTGGCAAGATAGAATGAGCCTCGGATAGATCTTTGGTCATTATCTCGAGGCGCTCATTATCCAGGAATCTAACACCATAAACCGGTTGTTTGTCGATGAAGCTTGATGCAAGGGCTCTCGCATCTTCACAATGTATCATTATTCGGTGTGGGTGCTTGTCGAGCATTGCTCTAATTGCATGCAGATTTCCAAGTGCAACGAGCCTACCTGCATGGAGGATGACTATCTGCTCGGTTATTCTCTCAATCTCTTCCAATATATGGCTCGATAGCAATACTGTCTTGCCACGTGAACCCATCTCCCTAATCACATTCATTATGCTAGTTCGCGCTAAAGGGTCGCAACCGTGTAGGGGCTCGTCCAGAATGAGCAAGTCAGGATCATGGACTAGAGCAGCTGCGATTTTTACTCGTTGACGCATGCCCTTGCTATACTTACCAATCTCCTTGTTCAGAACATCGCCAAGATCGACAAAGGAAAGAGCCTGCTCGGCCCGGAATTCGGCTTCTGACCTAGTCATGCCGTGGAGCCTAGCGAGAGTGGATACGAAGTCGATAGAAGTCATCCAGTCATACATCCTCTCTGATTCACTAACATACCCGATTCTTCGATACGGTGCGGTTGAGTCCCAAGGATTTGTTCCAAAGAGTCGTACGGATCCCTTACTCGGCCGGATTCTACCCATTAGGAGTTTGAATAGGGTTGATTTCCCTGCGCCATTCATGCCTAGGATGCCTGTTACACCTCCGTCGATTGCAATCGATACGTCATTGATGCCTATGACCTGCCCATACCACTTTGACACGTGGTCTAGAGTTACAGCGGGTGTTTTCGTCATTCTCTAGTCACCTCCAGTGATGCCACGCGGCTTGCGAATACGGCCAATGAGGCCGCATTCATCGCCGCCAATGATATGGCAGATAGTGCGAGAGGGTGATCGTAGTTGTATGGTAGGCCGACTAACCACTGGCCAACATGTGCCAGACAGTCATATGGGCTAACCATATACACATATGTGGTATCAAACTGTATCTCTATCAGCCATGCAACGAGTTTGGAGCCGAGAATATATCCGAGGAATGAAATTGAAGCTGTAAATCGGCTGGTACTTATGCTTGAAAGTGCGATTCCTATCGAGGTGTAAGTGAATACGAGGAATATTCCGGCCAATAATCCTCCAATGAAAATTGGTATCGTATCGGCTATGAACGACCAACCCTCCCCTTTGAACACAACAGCTGCGGAATAGTACATCATGTACGTTAGAAGGATCACTATGGCGAGGACGGAGGCAGCGCTTAGCCATTTCATGGCTGCGTAATCGAGTCGTGAAACGGGTCTCGAGAAGTAAATTGCGCTGGTCCCATTTCTCCTATCGTCAGATACCAATCCCCCTACTACAAGAGCTGTCAACAATGGCCACATGCAAAGATTACGCGGGAAATAGCCAAGCACATTCCCCCACAAATTGTACCTATTCACGCCCCACATCCTATTCAGAAAACCCGTTGCATCATCACTCACCATGGTAGAGAGTAATAACATGAGTATTGGCGTCATTGAACCCAAAATAACAACGAGCAGTAGCAACCTTACGAATGGATGGTAGCGACGGTGGCCGGTGCTCGATATTATCCCGTATACGTGATGTCTGTAGATTGCATAGTTTCTGACCCATCGTGGGCCAAGAGGTCCATTCCATGGACGATATATCTGCTCGAATATCTTGCCTTGCATGGGCCTTGCCACTGTTGCGGATGTGTCATCGTCACCGTCGCCTGAACCGTAGGCTGCCTCTATCCTAGCTTCACCGAGAGTTGCGGCATCATCAGATTCGGTCATTCTTCACGGCCCCCGATAATTGCAGAAGCGCCCTTTGCCTCTTTTCCTAGTCGTTGCATGATTAGAAGGAAGATGTCTTCCAAGTCTGGCTCATACTCCTTCAATACCCTGACCTGGGCATTGGTCTCAGAAGCCCCAAGAAGAATTGCAGGGATTGTCTCATTACCCTTCATCTCAACCCTCATTACACGCCCCATTCTGCGAACACGATGTCCTTTTGTCAGGAGCCATTCCTCGAGCTTTGTGGCCCCGCCCCAGACGGATATTTCGATTTCCCTGGTGATTTGGCGTGCTAGTTCATCTATACGACCTTCCAGAACAACCCTTCCCCCGGAAAGCATTACTACTCGTTCGCACACACCCTGAATATCCTCCATGACATGACTGGTCATGATCACAGTACCTCCTCCGTCAGAGATGGTTCTTCTCAGCGTATCAAGCATGAATTGCCTCGCAGAAGTATCCAGACCATTGGTGGGTTCGTCACAGAAAAGTATCTCAGGGTCATGGACAATTGCACACGCTAGTTTGGTAGCCTGTCTCATGCCTGTCGAGAAGCTATCAATAGTGCGATATCGCTGGTCTTCCAAACCAACATACTGTAGCACTTCATGTGCTCTCTGTGTTGCTTGGTCTGGACGCATTCCAAGGAGTTCTCCGGCGTATCTCACATGATCGACGGCAGTTAGAGCCGGATCTAGAGAATCATATTCCGCCATGTAGCCTATTCTAGAGCGTATCTGCGGACCCATGGTCACGATGTCCTTCCCAAGGACTGTGCCACCTCCTTCGG
>DAVB01000024.1 GCA_002505455.1 Euryarchaeota archaeon UBA52
CGATGGATTAGACTGTAGAGTCATCCTCCAAGCACCTGGTGTGGAGGACAGGGTGCATATTGTTGACATTTCTGACAATTTCGCGCCCGAACCCCTTATCGAAAGACCAGGATCGCTTGAAGATGGCATAGAGGTTAGCGTGAGGCTCACTTGCTCATTTCCTTGGGACGGAGACTCAGATTCTTCAGATGATGTCTCGAGAGTTATCCTCACCGGGGCAGCGGGAACAGATACCCGATCAGAGGACTTCAGGACAGGCGCCATATCAGCAGTCCTCGTTATAGTTCTCGGAGGCGTGATTATCGCAGGTAGACGTTCGAGGGCTCAGCAAAGAGAGCTTGAGGAGATGGCAAAAAGAATCCTGGAAGAAAGAGCTGCACGTAGGAAACCTGCGAGAGATGTCGATAACCCTGTGCCATCAAGAATAGCGGAAGTTGCTGAGGAGGATGTGTCGCCCGATTCGGAGAGTGTCATAGAGCACAAGGTGGATGAGATGTCTACTGGCAATGATCCGGATGATGACCTTGATGAGTTCGAAAGACGGCTTAATCGATTAGGTCGATGAGGGATTTACGATGGGCAAGTACATACCGACCTCTGGATTCCACACTCTCGATCCTATTCGCAATGACCCTGAACAGGTTATAGATGCGATTCTTGCGTCTGTGGCAGGCGACCACGGGGACCTCAAGAAGGTCGCACCAGGAGTGCCAGAGATAGAGAGGTTGGTTGAAGGGGTGCCATCCGATATAGACAAGGCTACCCTACTCTTCCTCTCATGTATCGACTGGGGAACGAGCAGGGGCTCTGCTACTGATTCGTTAGACGGCGGCAAAGGATCCGAGGAAAAGTTAGGCAGGTGGCCTACCGAAGATGGCAATGCAATAGCATATCTGGTCGAATATAGCACTTCTAAGAAAAACACTCTGCACGAGCTGCTTGCAAAGCTCACATTAGGTCTGAATCCGGATTTTCTTGGCGAAGATGGTTTCGATAGGGGAAATATGGGTCTAGAGTTGTTGGGATGGGTGACTGCTGATGAAGTGAAAGAGCTTCGAAGGGAGATAACGCGCGGAACCTGGACTGTCAAGGCGGATGAGCCGTTTGATGGAGGCGTACAAGATGGTTTCAGGCACCTATCAGCCATACTCAACGGAGCAGAAAAACGAGGTCTTGGCCTCTTAATGAGGCGTCATTCCTAGAATGTCTGACCTGTCAAACGCTCAAACATTGATGCATACAAAACTGCGGTCTCGTCGATGACTGACTGCGGCAGCGGAGGGATGGGCGGTTCATCGGATCCTGCATCTCGTGCTACTTTCAGCTCGGCATGATGCCCGGTTGAAATGTAATGTTGCCGTACTGCTTCTTTGGAGAGTTGGACTATTTGGCCTTCTTCAAGGGCTTCTGAATCCCACCACCTGTCTTCATCCAGAGTTCCGAACGAGTCGACAAGAACTGGAACTCTTCCTGGCCCTAAAGCGAACTCTTTCTTGCCATCAACATGAATCAGCCCCCTCTTCCCAACCTCTTCTTGGATGAGATTGTCGATCTCGAGTACGATTCTAAGAATATCATCTAATTCCTCCGGATGTAGGTTAGATATTTCCAACGCCTCTTCTCTCTCCAAATTTCGATCAAATGCTTCGAACTTCGTAGAGACCTCTAGAAAAGGTTCTGGGAGCTTGACTCCCTCGTGTACTTGAGAAGAGTTTTCGAATCCCAATTGCTCAGGCGACAGGTCTCCCCGCTTGAATCTCCTCCACGCTGTGCCCGCCAGGTAATGGCGGCAGATTACCTCCAAAGGTACAAACACATTTTCCCTACTCTTGTCGATAGCGCCCGGTTCCCTGACTACATCGAATCGTCTTGCTATTAGCCTATCAGGAGCACTCATCCTAATCACGTGCGTATCGCATATGCCTCTCTTGTTTACCAAATCGAACCAATGACACGAGGTTCTGTTGAGTGACTCTCCCTTTCTTGGGATTAGGCTTGGTATGATCTGGTCGAACACCGATATCTGATCAGTGTATCGAAACTCGATCAAATCCGGGTCGTCTGTCGACCAAACTTGCTTTACCTTTCCATGGTACAACATCTCTGACATGGGCGTTGGCCCCTGTGGAAGGCGAATGAACATTGCCGGTATTTCGCAACGATACTCCGCCGGTCAAATCAGAGTTTTCCCAATCAGATTAGTCCTTGGGCTTCCATTGCCTCCGCAACTTTGAGGAAGCCGGCGATATTTGCTCCAGCGACGTAGTTGCCTTCCATACCGTACTTTGCCGCTGTATCTGAAGCATTTCTATGGATGTTGACCATTATCTCCTCAAGTCTTCGGTCTACTTCTTCTCTGGTCCAGTTCAACCTTAGGCTATTCTGGCTCATCTCGAGTCCGGAGGTGGCCACCCCCCCCGCATTGGAGGCCTTCCCGGGTGCAAATAGCAGGCCATTCTTGTGGAAGCACTCAACAGCCTCAGGCGTACAAGGCATGTTAGCGCCTTCTGCTACAGCAATGCAACCATTGTCTACGAGCATCTTGGCTTCTTCCCCATTGATTTCATTCTGAGTAGCGCATGGTAGCGCAATGTCTACATCGATACCCCATAGGCCGTTTAGATTAGGCTCGGGCTTCGATTCTGTATATTCGCAGCCGAAATGGTCTGCATACTCCTTGATTCGGCCTCTTCTAACGTTCTTGAGATCCATGACCCATGCAAGCTTCTCCCTATCTATCCCGTCAGAGTCATGTATGAATCCAGAGCTGTCAGAAAGTGTGACTGGCTTTCCACCCAAGTCCAGAACCTTCTCAACTGCAAACTGGGCAACATTTCCAGAGCCAGATACTGCTACCTTTGCACCTTCGAAAGACTTGCCTCGTGTTGCGAGCATCTCTCTTGCGAAGTAGACTGTACCGTACCCAGTGGCTTCGGGCCGTATCAGGGAGCCGCCGTATGACAGGCCCTTCCCAGTAAATACCCCTGTGAACTCGTTGGCCAGTTTTCGGTACATTCCGAAAAGGAATCCGATTTCCCTTCCCCCTACGCCTATGTCTCCTGCTGGGACGTCGAGATTCGCGCCTATGTGTCTCCAAAGCTCCATCATGAAGGATTGACAGAATCTTCTTACTTCGCTGTCTGACCTTCCTTTTGGATTGAAGTCTGAGCCACCTTTTCCGCCACCCATTGGTAGGCCTGTCAGACTGTTCTTGAACACTTGCTCGAATGCAAGAAACTTGAGTATGGATTGATTCACACTTGGATGGAATCTAAGGCCGCCCTTGTACGGCCCTATAGCCCCATTCATCTGGATTCTAAAACCCCTGTTCACATGCAAATTTCCTTCATCATCGTACCAGGGCACCCTGAACTGAATTATTCTCTCAGGTTCAACAATCGACTTGACTACCGGGAGATAATCAGGATGTGCCTCGATTACTGGGCCGAGGCTATCAAGCACCTCCTCCACAGCCTGATGAAACTCAGGTTGATTCGGGTCTCTCGCGATTACGCCGTCATAAACTTCCTTCATTTTCGAATGCATCTTCAAAACCTGCTGTTGAAAGGTTCCTGATTTCGGGACCTACGCTGTCGCGGACCGTTAGACCCTTTTTGAATAGTCCTCATGGATAGTGCGAGAATAATCATGTCATCAGATGCAAATCAACTAATTCAGAGACTCTGGATTCGTGTCCGGGAACAGTCATGACGTAGGCTGCTGCTTGGCTGACCTGCCGACGCTTCAGAGCGTCTGCTATAGGAGTATGATCCTTCAACCATCTAGTACGGCCATCGTCCCCTAGAACACGTATATCCACTTGGCTCATTCTTGGCTCGGATAAGAGTAGTTTCACACTGGGAACATCAATTGCGACATATCCCGGTTCCAATCCTGCCCTTGAGGCGATATCATCTTCAACGGATCGACGATGATTCGTATCTGTTGCTATCTTCACTAGGCTGTTTATTTGTTCATTGCTCAAGTCATCCCGCCTGTATGTTGATGCTACCTTAAACAATCTACGATACTTAAGCCGGGTCAAGATATCTCTCGCATAGCCTCCTGCTGCATCGAGATCCGCCCATATCTCAGAGTCAACCTTCCTCTGCATCTCTTCTGCTCCAGGAAGTGAGTCTTCGCTGCGTTCAACTGCTCTCGAGAGCATTACCTCTGTAACTCTAGTCACCCTGTGGAAGTAGACTGCGCTATACATCAGTCCACGGGCCATCAACATCCCCTCTAATGCAGCTAATCCCCCTTCGTCGACTGCAACATTTCCTCCGCTCCTTCTCAATGACCTGATCAACCTTCTATGGTCTATGGACCCATGTCGGACCCCTGTAAAATGAGCATCCCTGAGTAGGTAATCGATCTGATCGCAATCTACGGGACCGTGGACCATATTTGCAAGTGTGACATCCTCCGAAACAAATTCCGAACTACCTTCATTCCAGTCGAATAGGCTTCTTTCCGTGCCTGATGCGTTGGGCCCCCGGATTAAACTGGAGACTTCCTTGGGATCCATGTCATATCGCTCGAGGATTTCAGGTATGGATGGTCGAGGACTTACTGAATGTCTTTCTGAGGGCGTGACAACATCGTACGATCCGGTGATTATCCCCTCTGTTATGCTCATGTGGTCCTTCCCGCCCCTGCTATGCAGAATGTGCTCTAGAGTGTGGGAGTAGGGGCCATGGCCAACATCATGCAGCATGCCAGCAACTTGGACTATCTCTTTCTCATGCTCATCCAGGCCCATCGATTCAGACATCATTCCGCCCACATGGGAAACGCCTAGGGAATGCTCGAAACGTGTATGGTGCGCCCCGGGGAATACGAGATGGGCAAGGCCAAGTTGCTTAATGTGGCTGAGTTTGTTTACCTCAGGAGTGGCAAGGAGTTCTTCCCTCACACCGCCTATGGAGAAATCGCCATGTATGGCGTCGTTGATCACCTTCACGTCAGGGCGTGCGACGTTTGACACTTCAATCCAGTCATTAAACGGTCAGCATATTGTTTTACATTTGTATTACAATTGTGATACATTCATATACCGGCCGTGGTTCTGACGGAATACGACTGGCATGCCTGCTCCGACCGCTCTCATCTCAATCAGACTCTCTGAAGAGCAGATTATGAGTCTCGATCAGAGAGTCGGAACAGATGGTTTCAGAAACAGATCGGATGTTGTTCGTGAGTCAGTTCGCCGGTTTCTCACTACGACAGATATCTCCTCGCATACGGTTGAGTTGAAGATAGGAGCAGATTTGTCCAGAACTCTAAATCGATTCTGTGCACTTAGAGGCGAGGATCTTGCGAGTGTCCTCCAATCGGGAGCCAGAATGTACATGCAAAAGGAGATTGCAGCGTCTAATGATCTCGACAGAGCCATAGAAGCACGTGTCGAAGACGTTGCAAATCGTCAGGATGATGATTCACTAACGCCATGAGGTGGAGACAATGAGTGGGGATGGGATGCACTCGGATGTCGTGGGGGGGCGAGTAAATCGCCCCTCCACACCCTCAAAATGCATGGAGAATCTTGCTCGACGTTCTTTGAGCGACTCTGAACAGCAGAAGTCCAATTCAGGGCCATGGCGCTCCGTCGATATGAGCAAATATTGTTGATTGGATGTTCGCCAAGAAAGCCAATCTTCTTGGTCGGCCGAATAAGCACGTCGTAATGTGAAGGGAACTTCCTCTGCTCCTTGGATGAATTATTTTGCCCATAAAGAGTCTCGTGATCAACAAGGAGAGTTCATGGAGGCATCTGCAAGAGCTCTTCTCGAAGGGCGTACAATAATTGCGGAGGCACCCACGGGACTTGGAAAAACAGCTGCTGTTATTGCTGCTTCTGTCTATGCCTCCAGGTGCTCGGAAAGCGTTTCAAAGATCCTTTTCCTCACAGGTAGACAAAGTCAGCACAGAATTGTGGTTGATACGATCTTAAGTCTGAATGACCGGCTCCCGCCTGAAGTGCCTAAAGTCTCAGTTGTGGATCTAATAGGTCGGGAATCCATGTGTGGTAAATTGGATATGCAGAGGCAATGCTATTGCGAGGAAGATACGCCTCATGAAGCCCTGGGCTCCAGAAGGTCGAGGCTCAGAAAATGGATTGGGGAGCGACCAAGACATGTTGAAGATACGATACGCAGAGGGCGCGCAGAGGGTACTTGCCCATATCACTGCTCGATTGAAGCTGCCAGGGAATCGGAAATCATAGTGCTGGACTATAATCACGTCTTTGTGGATTCTGTGAGTCGATCTTCGCTGTCGTCGATGTCCATAGATCTTGATTCATCTATACTGATTGTAGATGAGGCACATAATCTTCCAGACCGGATAAGAATGGGGTTGGAACTCAGACTAACAAAGAATATGGTCAATGCTGCCAGGTACGAAATGGAAGAATATCAAGAGGTGTCAGAACGTGACGGCGTATCTGATAGTGAGCTCTCTAGGATAGGATCCTCGATAGCGTCAATGAGGAGATTAGGAGATGGGATTGAACGATGGATGTCAACTGAGAAGAAGAGGCTCGAAGAGACTGAAGCCGATGACATGCTCGTAAATTCATCAGAACTGATCCAAGTTCTCCGTTCTTCGCTTTCATCCTCCCTAGAAGGTGGCGAATGGGAAAAGGGGATGTCGCAGCTCATGAGGGTCTTGACAGAGGTACGTGTCGAAGAAAGCGGTGATGATGAGGATTCTGAGACTTCTTGCAGCAGGCTTTTCTCATTTCTCGATAACTTATCCAGATTTGAGTCTTCAGAAGCTATGGCCCTAGTTTTCGATTTGCTAGTAGACGAGGGGCGGGTTACGAGTTGTCTTCTAGACCCATCAGTAGTATCTTCTGAGTTGATATCTAGCTGCTCGGGTTCGATATTGATGTCAGGGACATTGCATCCCACGTCTATGTACGCTGATACGCTTGGAATAGATCGTGATTCTTCTATTGAGGTGATTTACTCATCCCCCTTTTCTCCCGACAGGCGGCCAGCAATTATCGCCTCTGATGTGACCACCCGCTACGCAGAACGTGGAAATTTGAACACGAAGAAAATTCGAGAGCATATTGGAGCAGTTCTCGGTTCCGCGCCCAGCAATGTTGCAGTATTCACAACTAGCTATGGCATCTTGAACGAAATCCTAGAAGATAGGGGTTGGATAAACAGATCATTCAGGATAAAGGAAGAGAGTCCAGAAATGGGGAAGAGCGATGTTTCAAAAGTCCTCAAGAGTCTAGAAGAAGGTGGCGGCAAGAATGTTCTTTTCGGCGTTATGGGTGGTCGTTTTTCAGAGGGGGTTGACTATTCAGGAGGAATACTTTCAGCAGCAATATGTGTTGGTTTGCCATTGCCGCCTCCCTCATCACGACAAAGTGCCACTCTGGAATATATGTCTCAAAGATTTGGTCGTGAGAAGGGGTGGAGATATGCAGCAGGTCAGCCGGCTGTAAATTCAGTACTACAGGCAATGGGGAGGCCGATAAGGAAGGAGGAAGATCGCGCTATTCTTGTTATGCTCGAGAAGCGTTTCGGCGAAAGGGCGTACTCCAGACTTCTCCCCGACAGTCTTGTC
>DAVB01000005.1:0-20747 GCA_002505455.1 Euryarchaeota archaeon UBA52
AACCACATTGGTAGTCCCGCCCGGATTCGAACCAGGGTCATGGCATCCAGAGTGCCATATGATGGACCACTACACTACGGGACTTCGCTCCTGCGGTGAGCGGTTTTGTATTTCAACGAACCCATGACAGTTTAGGCCCCGACTCATGCTCGGAAGCGAGCCATGATCTCCTCATGCTTCTCCAGGCTAGGTCTCAGCATGTCCGGCGGAAGATCGCATAGCGGTGTGTCCACAAGGCCCTGGTCCTCATCCGCCGTCGGCATCTCCGTGTTGTGATGGAGCAACCCCGTCACGTGCTTCTTGTCTACCTCTGCATTGTGGAGGGCCGCGATTGCTGCAGTCGGGTTGGTGTGGTCGTATTCCGAGGATAGCGTCTCGAGCCTGAGAACGCTACCATCGAAGAGCTTCACATCCTCGTAACCTCCCTCTGGGATATCGACCTCGTTAATCGGCTGGAAGTGGTGGATGAAGTCGATTCCATGGAGCTCCTCGCCGTGATCCTTGACATACCCATACGAGCTGTAAGACTCGTCGTTGTTGGCGAAAGTCACACATGGGGAGATGACGTCGATCACAGCCATCCCTCTGTGGCTCAGAGCAGCTTTCATCAGGGCCGTCAACTGCTTCTTGGCCCCTGAGAATGAACGTGCGACGAAGCCGCACCCCAGATTGATGGCGAGCTTGCACATGTCGATAGGGGGCTGTTCGTTTGGGGCACCCTTACGCTTCTTCGACCCCTTCTGAACGGTCGCGGAGTACTGGCCCTTGGTCAATCCGTAGACCCCGTTGTTCTCGATGATGTACACCATGTTCAGATTCCTCCTTATCGCGTGGATGAACTGTCCGATGCCTATGCTGGCCGAGTCGCCGTCGCCCGATACCCCAAGGTACACTAGATCCTTGTTGACCATGTTCGCACCAGTCGTAACCGAGGGCATCCGGCCATGGACCGTGTTGAAACCATGCGATTTCCCGAGGAAGTAGGCAGGAGTCTTGGAGGAGCAGCCTATGCCGCTCATCTTCGCAATCCTACTCGGGTCGATCCCATTCTCCCAACAGGCCTGGATTATCACCCCTGAGATCTGATCGTGACCGCAGCCAGGGCAAAGAGAGGAAGGACCTCCCGTGTAGTCGCTTTTCGGAAGATCGATGACATTCAGTTTCACGGGCCTCATGGTTCCACCTCTTCAAGAGTCTGCAAAATCAGATCAGCGTATATTCTGGCGCGCGGAGGCATACCGTCTGAGTATGCCACGCTGGATATCTTGGAGGCCAAGTCGCTGGGGAGCTCTTTCCTCAGGACCCCGTACAATTGCCCATCTCGATTGATTTCGAGTACAATGACTCTCTCATGCCTCTCAATGAATGCCTCGACATCCGGGTGAATGGGCATGGCACGAATTCGACATTGGCTGACCTTCAAACCGGTCTTCTCAATCATGTCATCAATCTCTTGAATCGTGTTCTCCATGGATCCCATGTAGATGATGCCTACGTCCTGCTCCTGCTCCTCCCTTAGTATCGGTGCTGGGAGATCTGCTCTGGAATTGTCTATCTTCCTCTTCAAGCGCATCATCAGTTTCCTGTATACTTCCGGCTCCTCGCTGTAGATTCCATCTTCATCATGACCTGTCCCACGGTATAGGATAGGATCCAGTCCTGACCCTGGCAGAGTTCTGTATGGCACCCCATCACCGTCAACGTCTCTGTACCGTCCATAGTTTTCGATCGCGGAAACTTGCTCTTCTGTACGTAGGACCTTGCCGCGATCGATCTTTTCTGACGGGTATTCGAAACCGGTGCATACCCAGTTATTCATCCCGAGGTCAAGATCAGAGAAACCGAACACAAGAGTCTGATAACGCTCAGCATATTCGAAAGCCCTCCAACCGTATTCGAAGCATTCCTCCACAGTTCCTGGTATGAGGACGATATGTTCGGTATCTCCGTGGCTCGCTTCTCTCAGGAGATTTAGGTCGCCTTGCTGGGTACGTGTTGGGAGTCCCGTGGAAGGCCCAACCCTGTTCACGTCCCAAATGACTCCAGGGACCTCCGCGAAATATGCCAAACCGATGAATTCAGACATCAGGGAGATGCCAGGCCCTGAGGTGCAGGTCATGCCTCTTCCTCCTGCCCATCCCGCTCCAAGAACCATGCCTGCAGCTGCAAGCTCATCTTCAGCTTGAACCACGGCACAGGTAGCCTTCCCGTCGCTCGTGTCCCTCAACTCGGGCAACCATTGAATGATCCCTTCTGCCACTGATGACGATGGTGTGATTGGGTACCAAGATAGCATGGTTATGCCACCATATATGGATCCGAGCGCCACAGCCTCATTGCCATCAACAAGGAAGGTGCCCTCGTCCTTCTCTCGCGCCTCGACTACATGGGGGCTTTTCCAATCAATCTCTTCAGCAGCTATGGCACGCCCTTCTCCTATGGCTCTCAGATTCACCTCGACTGCTGATGACTTGCCCTTAAACTGCCTGTTCACAGCACGCTCAAGGGCGCCTTGGTCTATGCCGATTAGATGTTGAATTACGCCAACATAGTACATATTAGCAATCATCTTTGCCATTTTTGGATTGATTCCGCGCGCGAGTTTAGTCATAGGGAGGCCAAATACCAGGCAATCGTCTCTTTCAACAGGCATCTTCACGTTTTCGTTGTAAATTATGACCGTACCAGACTCAATCTTCTCGATGTCCTTGAACCAGGTATCTGGATTCATGAGGATCTGGATATTGGTCCTGTCCCCAGGTGCCTGATATCCATTGTCGGAGGCGCGAATGATGAACCATGTCGGGAGGCCCGAGATGTTGCTCGGAAAGAGATTCTTCCCACTCACGGGAACACCCATCTCGAATAATGCATTTAGCAGTATCAAATTGGATGACTGAGAACCAGTTCCATTGGCCGTTGCGACGTTGATTACGAAGTCATTTACTGTAGCGCCCATGTCCGGAATACACACCCTTGCAATCGCACGCACAGTATACGAGCGGCCCTCGCTGATGAGTAACGAACTTAGACATTCGCGTAAAATATGTCAAATATTCAAACCTCGTATGTACCTTCCAGATACATCAAAATCCATCCATCGATTGACCCGTCAGGTTTTCAGCAAACACCCTCTCGCCAAGCCCATGCCAGCCTCCTCCAAGGTCAAGGACGCAGTTAGTAAAGCGAATACAGCATCAGAAGATGGAGACTACGATCTAGCTCTGAATACCCTGAGAGATGCATGGGATGACGAGTTGAAAAAAGGCGATCAGGTGGTGCTAATCAGAACAGCAGGAATGATACATATGTCAAGGGGCCAGGCAGACGATTCCATACGACGTCAAGCATGGAAAGATGCTAGGAGGAACCTCGAAAGAGCACAGAAGCTCGACACCGGAAATAAGGAGACAAGAAGGCAATTGAATAGCCTGATGTCGATGATGGACGAGTCAGGAATATACGTTGGACGCGGATTTTCGTTATTCGCTAACGGTGAACCGACTCCATTCGGACTCCTGGCGATGTTCGTTTCTGGAATAATCCTCTTAGCAATATTCGGACAAGGCAGGGAGATCATTGACAGCTTCGGCGAAGCAGAGTCGAACCCAGCCGCCGAGGGAGACACCGTCATCATGACCGTCAGCTATTATCCACACCAGGGGGCCCAGAAAGTTACGGAGGATATCGAGATTCAGCTTTATCCTGACGATGCCCCTAATCATGTTGCCAGTTTCATAGAGCATGTTAGCAATGGGATGTATGACGGAACTTCATTTCACAGGGTGATTGATAATTTCATGATACAGGGCGGCGATTTCCAAAATTCCGATGGAACCGGGGGTTATGCTTCTGGATTCTACGGGTACTGCAACGGGCAGCAGGCAGCCTCCTCGCAGGATTGCTCACCTACTAGCTACACACTCCCCGATGAGGCGGATAACGGCCTCCTGCACGAGTCATGCACCATCTCGATGGCCAAGACCTCGCAACCTCATACGGGAGGGAGTCAATTCTTCCTCATTCCTGAAGACAGCGCACCAGAATGGCTAGATGGAAAGCACACTGTATTCGGCTCAATATTATCTGGTTGCGACGTTGTTACGAGCATAAGCGAGGTACCGACCGACGACGGAGACCGACCGGTCAACCCTGTTGTTTTGATATCTGCAGTCTTGATATCAGAGTGACCCCGAGTCGGCATCTTCAATTGCTTGAGTCAAAGGGCCCTCTTCGATGGCCTACGAGATACCGTTCAATGCACTTAGGTCATTCGAGGCCTCAGATGGCTCCGAGAGGCGTTTCGTTTCGATAGAAGCATTGGAGGAGAATGGCTCTTGCAGCATTCGAGATATGCCGTATACAATACGAATTTTGTTGGAGGCAGCACTCAGAAGATGCGACGGCCATCTGATAACTGAAGATGACGTACTGAGAATCGCTTCATGGAAGCCCGGTTGCGAAAGGGCTGAGATTCCTTACCGTCCAAGTCGTGTCCTTCTACAGGACTTTACGGGCGTTCCCGCTGTTGTTGATATAGCCGCTATGAGGGATGCGATTGTCGAGATGGGCGGGGACCCTTCCAAAGTGAATCCTCAAGTTCCGGTCGATCTAGTCATAGACCACAGCATCCAAGTCGATGCTTCCGGCTTGATACCCGCTGCACTCGAACTCAATCTTGAGTTTGAATACCGCAGAAATATGGAGCGGTACTCCTTCTTGAAATGGGGGCAGGCATCATTTAACAACTTCAGAGCAGTACCTCCAGGACGTGGTATTGTACACCAAGTAAACCTCGAATGGATAGCGACCGTTGCTCGCGAGGAAGAAGGTCTGTGGTTGCCGGATTCGCTAGTGGGTACCGACAGCCATACAACGATGATAAATGGCCTTGGAGTACTTGGCTGGGGCGTCGGAGGAATAGAGGCAGAGGCGGTCATGCTCGGACAGCCGATCTACATGCTTCTGCCGGAAGTGGTCGGCATGGAGCTGACTGGTTCCCTGAGCCCCGGAGTAACTGCTACAGATATGGCGCTACGAATTGTAGAGATGCTGAGGGAGCACGGGGTAGTCGGACGTTTCGTAGAATTCTACGGTGAGGGCCTCAACGCACTCAGTCTTCCTGACAGAGCTACGATCGCTAACATGGCGCCAGAGTATGGCGCAACATGCGGATTCTTCCCTGCCGACTCAACCACCATGAACTATCTGAAAAATTCAGGGCGAGAGCAATCAATGGTAGATGATATCGAAACGTATCTTCGCGCGAATCGCCTCTTCAGAACCGAATCAGACTCGCCGCCCCTATTCACATCCACTCTGAAACTAGATCTATCCTCTGTCGAATCTTCCCTGGCAGGCCCCAAGAGACCTCAAGACCGAGTCGCACTCTCTGAGATGAGAGAACACTGGAGGGATTCTCTCACAGCTCCTGTGGGCCACTCGGGACACGGTGTCGACCAGAGCGATGTATGTGCAACTCAGAACCTTTCAGATCGAGGCGTTGATTTGAGTCACGGCTCAGTAGTCATAGCAGCTATTACTAGCTGCACGAACACCAGCAACCCATCAGTCATGGTTGCCGCCGGACTTCTCGCTAGGAACGCGGTAAAGGCAGGGCTATCCATCAAACCCTGGGTCAAACCGAGCCTCGCCCCCGGGTCAAGAGTTGTCACCGAGTACCTCGAAGCGGCAAATCTCGACGGAGACCTCAGCACCTTGGGATTCAACACTGTCGGGTACGGATGCACAACATGCATAGGGAACTCAGGTCCATTGGATGATGACATAGAATCTGCCATAGATTCGTCTGATCTTGTAGTCGGTAGCGTGCTATCCGGAAATAGGAACTTCGAGGGCCGTGTTCATTCCAAAGTGAAAGCAAACTACCTGGCAAGTCCGCCGCTGGTCGTTGCATATGCCATAGCAGGCCATCTCGATTTCGATTTCTCCGTGGACCCAATGGGCCATGATTCAGAAGGAAACCCAATAATGCTGGCCGACTTATGGCCATCAGATGCTGAGATAATTGAGGTGGTGTCAGAGGCAATAACCCCTGAGATGTACAGGGATAGATACGCAGATGTGCTTACGGAGCCAAGATGGGAGTCCATACCAGCGACGACATCGCAACTCTACGATTGGGACCCAGATTCGACCTATGTTAGACGCCCATCATTTCTGAATGGCATTCCCAGAAATATAGAACCCATAGATCCGATAATTGGCGCAAGAGCATTGCTGATGCTTGGTGACAGCGTCACAACGGACCACATCAGCCCCGCCGGGGCATTCGCATCATCCTCGCCAGCCGGCCAGTATTTGACAGACAAGGGCGTATCTTCGCGAGATTTCAATTCCTATGGTAGCAGGAGGGGCAACCATGAGGTGATGATGAGGGGCACATTTGCAAATGTGCGTATTCGAAACATGCTAGCGCCAGAAACAACAGGAGGATTCACCACACACATGACTTCCGGAGATGTTGTATCGATATTCGAGGCAAGCAGAAGATATCGGGACGAGGGCACCCCGCTCATCGTGATTGCAGGCAGTCAATATGGCACGGGCAGCAGTAGGGATTGGGCCGCCAAGGGCCCCTTACTACTGGGAGTCAGGGCTGTAATAGCAACTTCCTTTGAACGGATTCATCGTTCAAACCTCGTTGGAATGGGTGTTCTGCCCCTGACATTCGTAGACGGTGATGATGCCAAATCCCTGGGTCTAAACGGCACTGAGTCATTCAACATACCCGCAGATGCAGCCCTTGATCCGGGTCAGAACATCTCCATTAAGGCTAGAAAAGAAGACGGCTCAACAATACTCTTTGAAGCAGTAGTTAGACTCGACACCCCTGTTGAGGTGGAGTATTATCGCAATGGAGGCATTCTTCAGACCGTTCTAAGGGGACTTGCTGATTGAGGGGGCATTGCTGCATGGTTAAGATGAGATTTTCTTTCAGGCATGAGCCGAATAACATAGCCACAGTAATTGAGGGCCCTGAAGCTTGGGTGAAACATTTTGTCGAGCAGATAGGCCTCGGACTGGACTGTGGCTGGATGATGGAGATGAGCCAACAAGGTCAGAAATCGAAAGACGAGACCACCCTCGAAGAATCATCATTGCTGCCCGGCCCACCCCCCGATCCATCTAAGATTCCTGCAGTTATACGAGAGATAGGTTCATTCGATCCTTCTGAGAATTTAGAATCCAATAAGCCGCCGCCCTTGGATGAGGAGGAGCTCCGTTCATTCATATCAGAGATGCCCGAGCCAGAAATCCCCCCTGATTCCATATCTAACGACCCACTCACGGAAGAATGGCTTAGATTAGTACTCGCCATAGTGGTCACTGAACATGGAATTTCCTCAATGATGCCTGAGACTATAGCCAGCATTCTTTCGGAAAGAACGAGTCTCGACGACATCGCAGTATCTATTGCACTCAAGCGCTTGTGGGTTGCAGGGAAGGTAGATAAAATTCTTACAGAAAGGGGCGAGGAGTACTCTCCTTCGCCATCCTGGATACAAGTCTACAGGGAATAAACCCAGCATAATTCCAAGCGCAACTGTCGGCAAACAATAAGAGAGCCCAGTATCTCCGGGCTGCTATGCACAGCGGAGCCAACGTGAAAAGAACTGAGAATAGGAGGGCTAAGGCAATCACTCTCGTGGTGATGATGGTCTCAATGACCCTGATTTCCTTCGTGCCGGCCGCAAGCGCTTCGCAGATCACTCAATACGCCGTGCAAAGAGACCCTCATTTCGTAGCGACAGGCGATCTTGACTGCGATGGGGACAACGATATCGCCGCATCAAGCAGTATGGGTTTCTACCTTACCTCGATGTTCAACGACGGCGCGGGAGGCTTCCCCGACAGACAAGACATATTCATCGCAGGAGGCGTTGGAGACTCCCAGCGACAGAATATCTTCCAGACTGCAAACAGTCAACAGATAGAGATAGCAGATATCGACGGCGATCAGATGCCGGATATTGTTTACTTCCAAGAGAACGTAAGATTCGTCGGGGAGACATTCGTCCGCCCAGCGAACCTGACTGTGCTCTGGGGCGAGTGTAACATGAATACTCACCAGTGGAGCCGAGATATCATCGAGATTCCGTCTCACCCATTCAGTCAGGGCATGGATGTAGGGGACATCGACGATGATGGCGACGACGACATAATACTGGCAACAATGACGCCTGATGGTGGACAGACGTATCTTGAGATTTTCAAGGGCCCAGACCCAGGCCCTCAGGCAGATCAGACAATATTGGTCCCTGCTCCCACGTATGGGCACTACAGCCACATAGAACTCGGTCAATGGGGCGAAGACCTAGCCGAGGACCCATTCACCGGAGCCACACTCCCGGGCGAGTGTGAGGACCTGGATCTCTGGGTCCTACGAACGCCCAGGTACAACCCAGGAGCGGGTTACTCCGTTGGCAACTACGATAACATGACTGTAATCGAGTTCGACTGTGTAACGGGGCTCTATGCCGATCCCAACGTTGGAGGTTCCGCAGCAGCAGCAGTCCATGATTTCACGCTTGATGCAGAGCATGGATATGAACTTCAGATTGACGTAGAAGATACCGATGGAGACGGAATAATCGACATGGTTGCCGCTGTAGACGGAATAGAGGGAAGAGTGAGTTACGCAACAAGGAGCAGCGTAAACTCAAATTGGGACACTCGAAATTACATCAACCTTGGAAATTACAAAGGCGCATCGATCACCATCTCGGACGTGAATGGGGATGGTAACATGGACTTCTTTGTACCAACCGAATTGACGCTGACAAGGCTGCAAGATTCGTCATCAAAGAACCAGACTTACACCACTGTCGAGAATCTGAGAGAACTCAACAGCGTAGAAATCATTCTTTCAGATACCCAGGGTACGGGTTATCTGTCTCCAATATCTTTTGATGTTGGAAGAAGACCTACCGTGGCAGTACCCGCTCAACTCAAGGGAGACGACTCAACAGCACAGGAGATAATCATCGGCCAGCGCGACTATTCCTATCGTTTCTCAAGCGGAGCTATGTGGATGGATACCCTGGGTTGGCCAGGCGCGGGAGACTTCCTATCCGTACTGACACTGGACAATCAAGACGTTGCGATAGATGGCTTGACAATCGCACCCGCTTCTACTGATCCAGCGACTGGTTCAGCCCAGTTAGGCGAGGGAACAAGATTTGTGAATGTCACTCTGATGAATACCGGGCTCAACCCCGTAAGCGGGTCGGTTGATCTAGATCTCGCAGTAAAGGAGGTCACGGGAGGAGATGACACCGTAGTTTACTCAAATGACTTCGATGGGACCATCGAGTCTTCCAACTGCACCTCGTGCACATGGGTGGGGGCGTCATACACGTCCGACTTCTCCCCGGGAACATCTTGGCACGAGGAGAGAAACTCCACAGCACTGACGGAGAACGTCTCAACTTACGAGGCAGACCACAACCCAACCAACTACATGTGGGCTGGACTCGACTACAATGGAACTGACGAAAATAACTCTGGATATTTCAACAACATGGATGAGGCCTTCATACTACAGAACGTAGATCTCACCGGAGCTGATGCCGCTTTCTTGGACGTATCGATTCTCTGCAGCGTTGCATACACCAACTTGTTCCTATCTGAACCGTATGTGGTCCAAGAACGCTGGTTGTACGAGGATTCATGCGGCATAGAAGCCTTCTCAGAAGGAAGGGGATGGGAACGAGTATGGTTCCAAGGCGGATACGACCAAGATCGGTACTTCAACATCCTAGCATTGAATCAGGACCCTGAACTCGAGATCAAGAACTTCGCAATCTATCCATACTTCATCACCGAGTGGACAAACTACACATTGGGAGGTTCCGAGGACAATTCAACAAATACGCTGGAAGCAATCGACCTCACGCCTTATGCCGGAGAAGTCATCGATCTGCGATTCCGCTTTAGGAGCGGGTTGTATGGCTCTGTGGGTACTGTTGACACATCCTACGATTCAGGATTCGATGGTTTCGCATTCGACAATATAACCGTCATAAAGCGAAATACTGCTTTCGGAGAAGTACAGTCTGTCTCGCAACAAGTCAGCTTCCAGCCACTTGCTGCGGGTGAGAAAAGGGAAATTTCTCTTTCTGCAGATTTCATCGATAACAAGACATACTACATCAGTACTGAGCTGTCAAACTTCAATGGATTCGTTGATCAGGACCCCATTAACGACGCATTGAAGTTCCAAACCACCGTTAGGAACCTATACGATCCTGGGCTAGCAGCCGATCCATTCGTCGATTTCGAACCAGGTGTAAGGTATGCTTCTGCAGAATATCCGATCGATGTACGAGTGCAGAACTTCGGAAATACGATAGTGAATTGGACTACAGAAGCCGAGATATTCAATGCATTACCAGATCTCACAGCTATAGAGGATTTCTCGGGGATAAACCCAATATGGACAGACGATAATGATCAGCCAGGCAAGGAAAATGGTACTAGGCTAGACGACTCTACAACGTCAAACCAGGCACTTCCGCAGAATCAAGGCGTGTTCAAGAATTTCGCATATTGGCTTGGAGACCCCGATATCGGATACGGCGATAATTGGGATGAGACGCTTACAGTAGGTCCGGTTGCAGTATCGCAGACAGATTCTGACTACACCTACGCCTCGTGGGACTATTACGCAGAAGGTGACTATCTCCAAGACCAATTCGGCAATGTTCTTGCAGTTCGCGATTCAGCATCTCTGACTGTCAATTGGACAAAGAGCGGACAGTCATACACGGGTCTAGCATACGGTTCATGGGTGGATTTGAATGAGAATGGCCTTCAGCGTACAAACCCGGAAGATCCACAATTCCATGCGTGTGAAGACTTCGATAACGATGGTAACTACGATGAAGCAGAATACTTCGGCGATAGGAACGATCAGGGTAATTACATCGTTTGGTTCGACTCCGAGTCAATTGTGAAGTCAGTAGTCCTAGATTTGACTCACATTGTGCTACAGAACCGTACATCTGACGAGCCACAGGAGTGGAGAGATGAATGCACTTCTCTGGCCGATGCTGAGGTCACACTCACATGGAGATTCACCTCCAATGGGGATGGCGTCAACGGCAATGCCGGCCTGGCCGGATTCGCCATAGACAATATCAGATTCGAGGAATTCACATTCGAAGACGATGGAAATTATTCGGTCCCAGTCAACGGACTCGACTCCCAGGAAGGGAGAACCGTCTCATTGGGCACACATGATTTCGACTCCGGTTTGTATCGAATCGATGTCAGGACTATCTTTGACAACAATGATCCCACTCAGAAGTGGTATCTTGCTGAAGAGGTCAACCCTTCGAACAACTTCTCTAAAGTTCAGTTCAGTATCGATAGTGCTGAGATAACGCTTTTGCAACCCAACGTGCTTGACTGTGTTGGCGATGTGACGTATGAGTGCGTTTATCCAATAAGCCCGACATCGGCACATACATACTCGCTTCCAATACTCAACGGTGTTATCGAAGGGGTCTACGAGGTTACGATGACCGTCGTAGATACGACGACCGGCCAGACGGTGTGGCAGGCAAATTCGGATAATGGGCCGTTCGACTTAGTCCCTCATCAGCGCACATTCGCCAACTGGTCCATAGGATCCAACGTCGAATTAGGTTCCAGTGGGATGTTTAACTCATGGGAAGACAGTAGAAAGTACAATCTAAGCTGGGCAGCCAAACTTGTCAGCGACGATAGCGACAACGGCAATGTAAGATTCTTCGAGATCACCTTCATGGAAGATATCGACGTAGCCATCCTATCCAACCCAACAGACCAGAACCGCCTCCAGAGGGTCAAGTCAGATCTAGAAGCCATGGGTATGGTGTACACGCAGTTCCGAACAAGTGAATGGGAGGACTACGTTACGCAAGACTGGACTGGGGTGTACGATAAGGTACTCCTTCCATGGCAAACTGATTACAACGCTGAATACGGCGAATATTACCAGAAATTGAATGAATTGCGCGAAGACGGGCTTTCAGCCAATGACGTCCTGGATGACTTCATGGTCAACGGAGGTACTTTGCAGGTTCATCTGGGTCCATACAGGAATGATTACGTCCCAGATAACCTTCCCTTTGGAATGGATATCCAGGAGAGGAACCCTTCGAATTCATCAATCAGATTTGATTACGAAGACGTCCGTGTTATCGATCGTTATCACCCACTTCTTTCTAACATCGAACTAAGTTACTTGCAATCAGTTCACGCTGGTCAGTATGTAGCAAGATCGGGGCTGGATATCTCGCAAGTTCAGCCCAATCAGGTTCCTTCTGCATGTGGTGGCAGGATATCCGATCCTCTGGGAACATTCCACAGCCTTCTTGGAAGTGTTGAGTACGGCTCGCAGTCCTTGCTAAGTCTTTGCAACAGGGGTAACGGGGGAATGATTGTTACAACCATGGATGTTGAAAACCCAAGCTTCTCAGAACCATATGGTAGCGAGTCAATGCCCTTGCTTTCCAATATGCTCGCTTACAGTGTAACACCGTATCCTGTTGATTTCGGAATTGCTGGGGATACGTTTGACCTAACCATAAACGGTGAAGCGCCCTCAATCAACACCGTAACCAAGGCATACAATACGGTGTACATAAAGTCAAATTCGCAACTTCAGTTTAGCTATGTGTCTGAGCAGAGCGGACTGATAGCCGATTGGACCTTGGAGCCAGGTGGCGAGGACTCAGTAACGGGATGGGACAATGAGATTGTAGATCCAGGTGAGTATTCGTGGGTATCCCAGACATCCGCAGACCTCCCTACGCTCGGATCATTCTGCGTTGAGGACACATTGTCTTCCACAGGGTGCTTCCTCGGTGCTGAATGGCTCCTCACGCTGTATCTGCATGATGCAGAGGGCCATACAAGGATGACATACGTCCGTTTGATTACTAATGATACGCTGGCGGATGAATCCGACCCAACCGCATCTTTTTCCTTAGTTCAAGACGATCTCACAGATGAGTTCGTCACAAGTGATGGAACGAAGACTGTTGGAGGGGTTGATTGGGATGTCTACCGTGTCAGATTGACTCCCACCGGCGACATATCCCTGTCGTTCACAGGTGCTGACAGCATTGATCCAGATGCTCCCGAGGGTGAGACGGGTATCCAAATGTACTCGTGGCGTGTTTACTTCGACTATCCTGTAACCTCCCAGCCAAGTCTAGAGGGGCATTTGTTCGAAGTCCCCGCATTGGCAGGAGGAGACGCATTCACCTACACGTTCCGTAACGTGACCAGCGACGGCGTCCTGGAGAATCAAATTCGAATGGAACTTATTGTTTACGATAAGGCCGGTAAAGATTCATCGAAGGCAAGAATGTACTTCGTAGTAGTAGGTGAAGACTATGGGGACGCGCCTCCAGTGGTGTCTTTCAGCTCTCCAAAGCCAAACGACTCTCAGACTGGAGATTTAGTCACAATTAGTGGTACTGTTGTTTCAGGCGCCGAGAACTCGGACGTAAGGATACAAGTGGCACTCGATGCGGTTACTCTAGACTTGTCGCCGACTCCGAAAAATACTCAGAAGGCAATTGGTAAGTACAACGAGACAGGATTGCTCGGCGATGGAGCCTCGTTCTCCATCACACTGGATATCTCCGATCTCTATTCTGAAACAGATGGAGTGCTATCTACGGTTTACATCCGAGTAATAGAAGGCGATGGCCTGAGGTATACAACAACCTCTAGTGAAGACATCTATCTACTCAAGAGAAGCAGCGACCCCTGCGAAAGAGACCCATCTGCTGATGGTTGCGATACTGAGGGGCAGGGCCTAGGGCTGATAATTCCGATTGTAGGGGCCCTTCTACTTGTCCTAGCTATAGCGGGAGTTACTCTTTCGATGAAGGGCAGGGGCTCTTCTGCAGTGAGTGATGAAATACGGTCGTTCCAAGGTGTGGAGGATATGGACCCAGTCGAAGCCTATGTGCAACAGATGGTTGGACAAGGATATCCTGAGGACTATGCAAGGCAGTATGCCCAGGACTACTACGCTAATCTAGAAAAGAAGTAGGCGGACATGTCACTTTGAAGTGAAACCCGTAGTCCAGCGGCGCTGCATGCGTTGCCCCTCGGCAACGATTCTGCTATGGCGTTCTATCCATGCCGGAGGTCTGTATTTCAGCATCGACTTGTGAAGCCTGCCTTCTCTGATATTCTCTGGTATGCACACCTTACCAGATGCCATTTCTATGTCGAGTGCACGATCTAGATCGGTCGCATTCCTATTCATCCATCTGAAAAGAGGTTCGGAGACACGAGTCATTGTGAAGAATGCAGTTAGGATGATCAGAAATGTGGCTACTTGCCCTCTAGCACCATAGGGAGCGAGGGCAGCGGAGGCAATGAATCCGAGTACGAATACAAGTGGTGCAATCATGAAGAATAGAAAGTATGTCTGAGATACTGGCTTCTGATTCCGATATCTCTCAATTTTCTCCCATCGGGGGTGATTCGGGTCTTGAGGCCTAAAGACATCCTTCTGCCTAAGTCCAAGGGCGTCCTTCAAACTCCTCCCTACATCTGCAGTCCTACGTTTCTGAGATTTTGTCAGCGTATTCTGATCTAGATTCTCAATTGAATCCATTATTTTGGATGCCGCAGCGTATTCTCCATATCTTGCAAGAATCGCCACCTGCTCAATCATTGGGGCAGGAGATTCTGGCTTTAGAACACGATATTCCTCCCACCACTCCAGTGCATCCTCCATCATGCCCAGGTGATCAACAAGAATGAGCCCCCCAAGGGCCCATGCTTCATCTAGATCAGGATTGAATGAAACTGCTGAACGAAGACATCTGACTGCGTTAGCGCACTGCGAGAGATCAGGGTCTATCGGTCTCCCCCTACTTCTTGGGGGGAGGTGTAGATCTGCAGCCTCAAGCCACAATAAACCATCTTCAGGATGGTCTTTCAGAGCAGCTTCAATCGCTTCAATAGCCGCTTCTCGCCCTTCTTCTTTCAGGGTCTCACGAATCCTTCCGAGAACATCCCCCTGCTCACTCATCGGGCGGAGGGCAGCGGCATCGAGAATGAATGCTCCTGTTCACCTCGACCTTCGATTAGTACGGCCTCTTTTGCCACCATAATCTTCTTTTCTGCTTCTATCGCTTCGATTACGAGTCTTATTTTCTCTATCATCACGCCGTATGGGGCTACTTCTGGGACGATGCCCACTCGTGCCTCTACGCCCTTTTCTTCTGTCCGATCCATGCCTCGGAACGGCTCCAGCTTTTGGACTCTTATGTGGCCGGGGACTCCCACATTTCGAACATTTAGAAGTTCTAGAATTCATACTTCTACATGCTGAGCAGACCCATGTGGGCAATACCTTGCCGCTGTTGTTTTTACGAGGCTGCCTAGCTCCATGCCTCTCCTTCGAACGATCTCTCCGCCCCCTTCCTCCTTTCGGTACATTCCTATTTTTCCTATTGTCATTCCGACTTCTTCTTCCGATCTCGATAGGGGCACCTATTGCGGATGATGAGTCTATTTTCTCAGACAGAGAGACATGTACGAGTGCATTTTCTATGCCTCCAATAACAGAGTCGACTCTGCCTATCGTACGACCCCCTTCGATACGAACCTCCCAACCTAGACCAGGTGCCTTGTCTTCGAATTCTACAAGCAAACCGCCAATATGCGATAGCGACACGACTCGCCCCTTCACTGTCATGATGCCCTTCGGGCTCCCCTTCTATACATGAATGCAGCAGCAAGAATTCCGACCATGGACGATGATCCCGGGAATGGAAGAAGCCCCTCTGCATTATTCTGATCGTCCTTTGGAGGTAATGGAGTTATGTCGGGTATTTCCAACACCTCTGTCGAATTCAAGCTTTGATCAACGGATGAACACATCCCGGAGGCGTCACAGACACGTACTGTAACAATGTGGTCGCCGGGATCGAAAAGTGCGAAGTCGATGGGCCCCACTGACCAAGAGTTGCCTCCCGCATCGACATTCCCCAAATTATTACCATCAATCAGCATACTGAATGACACATCTTCTCCATCCGGTTCTCCGAACATCCCATTCATGCTCCATGTAGTTCCTATCCACTCGCTATTCAAGATTGAAATTACCGGGGGGTCGCCGATTTTTTGGAATGTCATGCTACTCCTCTCCACACGTTCATAAATTCCAACCCCACTTATTTTGAACCAGACATTAACAGAGCCTGGGATTAAGCCCGAGGCAGACTCGCTAAACACTTGTTCTCCCTCGTGTTGCAGAATAATCGCATCTTCATAGTATGACGGCTCCCCATTATTTTGGCTAAGCCCTACTTGCAAGATGATTTGATGATCGATCCAAATTTCTTCAATAGAAACTATGTCTGTGTTGAATTCTATATTCACCGTGTCATGAATGGCGGGAGGATCCTGTGAAGAATTACTGCTCGCTGTGAATCCTAATATCGCCATGAAACTCCTTTCCGATGATTGCTGGCCGGAGGGATCGACGGCTAAGCAGTTGAATTGGAATCGTCCAGCATCATCTGGGATGACTACCCGTATCGATCTGTCTTCTCCAAAAAGGTTTGATTCTATGTCGTCGTTGCTGTAGCAGTTTATACTTAGTTTCGAAATAGCCATGTCATCTGTAAACCATCCAGCAATATCGCCCCACTCTGCGATTATCACATTAGGATCAAAAGATCCCCCTTCAACCATCCCATAGACCCAAAACGTGCCGTTTTCAGGCGCATCCGGCGTCCATGAAGGAGGATCATCCACAGGAGGGGGGATAGTTGTGAGGTCAAAGAAAAGATCTTCTCCAGAAGGCCAATACGTACTTGGCCGATCAGGCTCGATTTGGAGAGTAAGGCCTCCTCGATCGTTGTAACGCGTCGCTACTGAAGAAGAACCATCTCCTATGCACGAGCCTCTAATGGGGGTAGGAGAACCCCCATTAAGCAGGTCACGCCCTTCACATTCTTCAAACAAAGACAGCCTCATCCCATCTACATGGGGCGCATTTATCGTGTATGTAGCGCGGGAGATATTTGAGACGTTCATCGCGAGAGTCAGCGTCTCAAGAGATTGGATATTATGCAGATCAACTTCTCCGCTTAGGTACAACTCAATTCTACATTCATCGTGTAATTCGCCATCCGTGTCGCAATCACGATCCGAGTTTGGAACAACTGGGACCTCGTAGCACCCCTGGCTACTCCCGAAGCTGCTACAATCTCTGACAGAGCCATGCCTCTCTGGAACCATGTTCCATTCATCTATTGAAACGCCATCTTCTACCCACGTAGCATTCCTCCAGTCTACCGCTGCTCCACCACGGTGATGCTCACCGTCTCTGACGCCCACACGAGTCATGGTGTACTCGACGCAGTCGGCTGCAACTGATCTGACGGCTTCACGTTCGTCAGACGATAACCAGCCATCGCCGCCACTGGGCACTAGACCATCCAGAAGATCGTCCAAGAAAGTTCTGAAATCATCGGCCATAGTCCCATTTATCCATGCCATTGCATCAATCTGCGCAGTTCTCCAGTTGTCTGCCACTGTCACATTAAATTCCGCCCAGGTGTATGTGAATACATCTTCAAATGAACTCTGTGAACACTGTGCTTCGAAAGTTCCACCGCCACCAAACTGTTCCATGGAAATGTTTTGCTTTTGAAGATCTCCGGAGTGATGAAAGGGGGATAAAGAAAGAGAGAACATCAGTACAACAATTCCCGCTGCGAGCGCATTACGGTGGTTAAGCACGATACATTGTAACCGTCGTCACACTTCACGTTATGTCTTACACTTCACTAAATTCTGCTATTTCTCCAATATCGTTGCGAAACCATCGTCACAATACTTTCCACCACATCCAAATAAGGGATTAGGGGGACCTAAAATAATGTCAAGCGGGCGAAACAGCGAGATCGTCGCCAAGCTTGATGGCGTATCCATCGGTTATAACGAAAACAACCCTCTCGCAACTATCCCTTCTCTTCTTATCAAAAAGGGGGAGATTCTTGCCATAGCAGGGCCTTCGGGCATAGGCAAGTCAACACTTCTCAAGACAATCGCAGGACTCGTCACTCCCTTGCAAGGGACAATAGAAGTATGCGGTTCAATTCTTCCAAAGAAGCCTCTTAGAGGCGATTTGGGCTATATCCCTCAGAGACTTGGCTTGATCCGACATGCCAGCGTCATGCACAACGTTCTGATCGGATCTAGGGCCTCTATGTGTAGATCCATGCAAATTTTCACCCCCAAGGAGGCGAAGGAAAGTGCTAGGAACGCAATATGTGAGATGGGTCTCGAACAGAAAATGTGGGAGCCTGTAAGGCGACTTTCAGGAGGCCAGCAGAGACGAGTCGCCACAGCTAGGACGTTAGCTCAAGCACCCAAAGTAATCCTTGCTGATGAGTTCCTAAGCGAACTCGATGACGAGACCATGTCACACGTCGCTGAAACCGTAGTTCGTTATGCGCGTGAGAACAATGCTGCGGTGATACTCGTTGAACATGACGTGTCTCGTGCGCGTGAATTGGCTGATCGGCTAGTCGTGATGGACGATGGAAGACTGAACCCATTCATCTCCTCGACAAAGACACTTGAGGTGAAGATATGAACTCAAAATTGAGGATTTATCCTGGGCATATTTTTGCAGCACTCCTAATTCTCGCGTTGGTCGTAATGGATAGATCCATAGATGATTGGGGCAGACTTTCCAATGGTTACGACAATTTTGTAGGATTCTTTCACGAACAGCTCTGGCCACCTGACTGGAGTGTCCTCGACCCTCGGGTGTATCCTGAGTGTACTGCTTCGAAGAATCTAGATTTCACTTGCTCAACTGCATGGATTGGCATGGTAGAAACCCTTCAGATAGCATTCGTATCAACCATGTTTGCAATGACCATCTCACTTCCGATGGCATTGTTGGCTGCGAGGAATGTCGGTACAATTCAAACTGCTCTTGTCACGCGCTTCTTATTAGCCGCTTTCAGAAGCCTGCCAGCTCTGATTTGGGCTATATTTTTTGTAATACTCATCGGCCTTGGAGCTATTTCTGGAATATTTGCTATGACAATTTACTCTGTAGGGTATCTGGGTAAACTTCAGTACGAGGCAATCGAAGGCATGAACAGACTCCCTCTAGAAGCCGCAGATGCAGCAGGTTTGAGCCGTTTTGAGAAGGCTCTACATGTTGTAATACCTGAATCTGCAAACGATCTGATTTCTCAAGCCATATTCATGTTCGAATACAACGTCAGACACGGTTCAGTCATCGGAATTGTAGGAGCAGGAGGTATCGGTTATTACATCGATAGGTCACTATTCTTCCTCGCCTATGACGAGGTTCTTGCATACTTGATAATAGTCTTCGTTGCCGTCATTATGATAGATATCATTTCCGCATATGCGCGATCTTTCTTCAATGATGATAGAAATGATGTAAGGAAACCCTCTTGGAAATCGGTTTTCATACCAGGTTACGAGTAATGGGAGTAAATTACTGGATTGACTCAACCATCCTTCTTACTGACTCCTCTGCAGATATCGAACCATCAAGCAAATCACACAAGGCACTCAGGAAAGGCGTCTCCCAACCATTCTTTTCTGCAGTCTGAGAGAACATACGCGCTGCACGAACGCCTTCCGCCACCATTGTCATTTGTGCTAAGCCTTCTTGTAGGGATAATCCCTTTCCGAGCATTTCGCCAAGTGTACGATTTCTGCTTTTGGGACTCGTTGAAGTGACATATAAATCTCCTATTCCTGCAGGCCCAAACGCAGTATCCGGACTCGCTCCCATCAATGAGAGAAGGTACCTGCCCTCGTTGAAACCAGATTGTACAAGTGCCGCTTTCAGATTGTCCCCCCCGATGGACCCTCTAAGTCCGTCAACAAGACCGCACGCAAGAGCAACTGTGTTCTTGTAAGCCCCCCAAAGCTCCGCTCCAACGGGGTCATCAGCAGATGTGAGAATTAGCGTCTTGGTGGAAAGTCGCTGAGCTATCTTACTTGCAACGGAATCATCATCACACGCTACAAGAGCACTCGTGATTACGCCTCTCGCAACCTCTGGTGCTATGGTAGGGCCGGTTAGGACCAAGACGGGATTCGACTTTTTGACGGCACGAAGACGCTGTTCAATCGCATTCGATATCATACCATCCTCGCTAGCATCCTCGGGTGCTAGGCCTTTAGCGAGATCCAAGATTACATGCGAGGGCCTGAGGCCCGGTAGGACGAGATCGATAACTTCCAGGATGACCCCGCTTGGTAATGCAAAAACAAGAATCTCCGAACTTTCAAGAATATCCTCATGTGCCATTGTGGCTTGTAGATTGGGTATCTTAACCTCCGGCAAATATTTGTGATTTATGGACTCCATCATCAGAGACTCATACACATCGTTCTCAATCGTCCACCCTGTAATCGTATGCCCATCTTCCCCCCATATCTTCGCAAGAGCTGTTCCCCAGTTCCCCATGCCAAAGATCCCTATCCGAGCCATAGAAACACCTTGATGGCCGTTCGCGGATGGTCTTCGTTATGACCTTGGCGGGAGTATGGTGCCGATGAGCCGATGTCTTAACCACTTAGTAGACCCTTCAGACAGAGATTATCTGCGCCATCATTGAGTAAGTCGCCCGCGGCATCGTAAAATATGGCACTCAACGGGACAGAACCCTAGCAGGGGTTCCCGAGCGGTCAAA
>DAVB01000005.1:21074-59715 GCA_002505455.1 Euryarchaeota archaeon UBA52
AGGTCCCAGTGCGTAGTGCTTCGCAGGTTCGAATCCTGTCCCCTGCACCAAATCATCCAGTTAATTCCAGCGAAAGCCGCCAACGGTTTGATGAAGTACCTATGGTATGGGATATCGTGGCGACCGACGACAAGGCCTCTCGACTAGATCTGAATAAGGATGGTCAGGTAGATTTCGGTGACGTTTCCCACATCATTACCGAGGCCGAGAAAATACGACTTGACCGCGATCTTGACTCAATAAGAGAGAGAAGACTGGGGGACACGAGGTTCTTTCGCTGGGCCGTCGAGGATTACGTGCTTCTTTTCGGAGTTGTTTTCGGCGGAATATTTGTGCTACTCATTACAGTTGCAAGCACTGGCATGATAGCCGGTGATTCGGTAACTATTGATCACACCTTATCCAGAACCCCCTTAGACACTGGAGGGGAATGCATGGATAAACAAGGCCAGATATGGCTGTCAGTTTTCGAAGATCACCATGATTTACGTGCGCGTTCTTACAATGTTCCCGATGGCGACGTAGCAATGCGAGTTGCCTATCTGGATTCTAGCAATGCCTCCTCCGAAGAGTTACGGGAGGGTCTAGGTGATATTTCGATAACAATCGAAGGCGAGGATATCATGATTGGTGAGCAGTATGTACTAGTCTCTATTCACGAGATACCCTCTGATTCGCAGCGGGAAGGAAATCTATCGCAGGTCATCGAGTCTTCTTCAGTAATTTTCTCACAGGAATTTCGAATTGAGGTGGAGCAAAAGAATCGTGGAGGATTATTCTCCAGCGGAGAGGTAATCGACATCGATGTGGAAGAGACGGGACCTCGTGCCTGTATGACGCTCAAGAACCTCGGAGAATGGGGCTGGATATTGATGGCCGCCGAATGGGCTGGTGGGAGAGAAACTGCCATGTTAACAGGAGGCAGTGGAGGGGTTCCTGCTTGGTGGATGGCGTTTGTATCTCTGGGTATGTCTATCGTTTTCCTATACATTCAGTATCCTTTAATGCACAAGATGTATCATCGTGAAGGAGAAGAAACACTCAATTCAAATCAAGTCAAGCGTCTTGTAACCAGAATTCTCGAACATTCTCAAGATGAGGCCTCAATTGAGATCGATTTCGAATACCTCCGTATGCAAGAGCGCCCCATATCGATCGATGTCTTCGTGCCTTACACACCAAATAATCAGAGCATTATGACTTTGACCGATGTCCGCTCAATTCTGATGCGGGATCTATTATCCGAATTCGCCATATTTGGCGAAATGCGACCACTGCAGTTACGCGTTCAGTCTACTGGTTCAATCAACTCAGAAGAATCGATAATTATGGACTCAAGCCTGTCCTTAGAAGGATTCGACCCATCGGTCATAGATTCCGATTATAGGCCATTTTTCGACTCCATCTCAATAGTGGGCATGATTGAAGACTCTGCGAGGCCGGTGATAGCCGAGTTACTGGATCAGTACGACTTAGCAGACGAAGGCACACTTGTATCCGCAGATAATCGGGCTGTTTATGTGAGGATGATTTACAGGCCATTGGTCAGATTCAGTTACTTCCTCTTCCCTAGAAACTTCATTGAAATTGAGGAGAGCCTATCAGATCGACTTGAGAATGATCTCGCCGACCTCTTGGATGGTAGGAAAGTGATAGTCAGCGCCAGGAATCTGAGACGGACTCTCGCCGATCAAGCGGTTGCAGGACGCGTGGAGCAAGGCGGCACTAATTTCTCAGGGGAAGCACTCGTGGCCAAACAGCCGGGAATAACAGGAACACTACTCCAGACTGTCGGGGGGGATATTCTTTCCAGCGTGGAATATGTGGCTCAGCGTAATAGAAAACGAATAGATAAGTACGGTTTCTGGGGCTTGATAGTGTTCGTATGGATCCCTTTCATGGCGAGCGGGGTATTGGTCGGCGCCATGTTGGGACTCGTTGCCAGGATGCCATTCGAGCGAGTACTCTTTGCATGCACCCTGGGCGGAACCGCAGCATCCATCACTTGGGCATACACCGCAAGGGGCATAATCGAGTTCATGGAGCGATATCAGGCAGAAGTACTCATTCCATTCTTGATAGCCTTGGCCTTCCTATTCACATTCTTCCATTTGAGAAGAAATAAGAGAAAGAGGAGAGAGGAGCTCTTTAGGGAATCTATGGCATTTTTCAATCGAGTCTCTCTAAATTAATTGCACCTTCCAGTACAAGAATAAATTACCCCCATCCACTCCGTCAATCATGGCTTTAGTAAGGATAGAATCCCTTCAACGGCACTACGTCATGCCGTCAGGAACTGTGAAGGCTCTTGATGGAGTTAACCTGGAAATCGAGGAGGGCGAGAGAATAATTCTCCTCGGACCTTCCGGATCCGGGAAGTCCACTCTGCTCAATTGCCTATCTGCATTGGATACACCCACAGGAGGATCTTACGAATTCGCGGGTAAGGAGGTGCCAAGAGCCAGGATATTGGGACCTAGGCTATGGGAAAAAATATCCTCCATTCCGTGGAACCCCCTCACTCTACTGCCTCCGCTTCGATTTTTGTTTTATCCTATCGATTATTTCACCCATTCTAGACCAGAGGCGAAGGCAAGTGAACAGATGACGCGGTTCAGGAGGGACAATATTGGATATGTATTCCAATTCTTCAATCTATTACAAGATTTGACCGTTCTTGAGAATATCTTACTTATTCAAGAGTTGGCCGGGGGAAGGAACGAGGAGCGAGCACGCAACCTCCTCAAGATAGTCGGACTAGAGGCCGAAGTAGACAGATTTCCTGCGGAGATCAGTGGGGGTCAACAACAGAGGGTCGCAATCGCTCGCAGCCTCGCCAAAAGTCCAAGGCTATTGCTCGGAGATGAGTTAACAGGAAATCTAGATTCAAAGACTTCATCGATTGTCATGGAAGTTTTGGTCAAAGCATGTGAATCGGAAGGAATAACATGCGTTCTGGTCACTCATGATGAATCACTAATCGAATTCGCTACAAGGGTGGTTAGGATCGACAGTGGAAAAATAATCTCTGACGAGATTGTTCAATGAGGTGAGACTCTTGTTCGGATTACTAACAAAGCGATTGGCACGAAGTCTGTGGCGTACAAAGATACGACTTTTCGCAGTAGTAATCATGGTGGTGGTTGGAGTTTTCGCAGGTATTTCTTTTGCAGCGTATGCCCATACCACCTCGAGCATGTACGAAGATATCTACGCAGATACGGACAATGGCGTGAACCTTGCAGACATTTGGGTAGAAAATCCTGGCTCGATATGGGATGGAAGTTACGCCGACTCAATTTGCGATGAAATTAGTAATCAATGGCCCAATTCAGATTTGACACTGAATGAATGCGAGCCTCGTCTGAAATTAGACGGCGTCATGTTTCACATTAGCAACGACGGCAACGAATCCATCGTTCCTGCAGTTTGGCATGGAATTGATGAAGGACAAGTCGACAGAGTTTGGTTCCCCAAACATGACTGTTGCTCTGGGGCGATGCCTAGTGCAGATGATGAGATCGTCGTGGATGTGAGGGTAGCTGAAGGGATGGATGTCCGAATCGGCGACAGCATCACAATAGGGGCTGGATCCGGAAGTATGGATTACAGTGTTGTTGGAATAGGATACCATCCGAGCCACCTATACTACGCTCAGAGTGGATCATTATTCCCTGCGGATCCAGGAACATTCGCCACCGGATATTTGTCGGCAGAGGGTCTTGAGAAATTAGCGAATCTCAGTTCCGGTTCAGCAAATCTCCTCCTCATCGATATAGCCGGAACCCCGGAATACGACTTACAGTCGACCGATGATATCGAAGGCGAAGAAGTCACCTTAGTTATGGCTGAAATCGACTCTATTCTGCAAGAAACTCACGACTCCCCCTCCCTGGTATACAGCCGCTCTGGAGTCGAATCAGTAGAATTTCTTCGTGCCGATGCTGAAAGTGCAATGGAGATTTATGTGCCAGTTACTGCAATGATTGCGATGGTCGCCGGCATAACCATCTTCTTGAGTCTTCAGAGGCTTGTACAATCCCAGGCTAGGGAAATTGCAATACTGAGGACTCTTGGGATTCCAAGAAAAACCATAATTCCGGGATATATCCTGATGCCGATAATAATCGGCTTAGTGGGCTGTCTTTTTGGGGCGATATTCGGAATATTATTCGGCGCTCCGTCTATGCTAGGTCTGTACGAAGAAATAATCGGAATACCCATTATCGAATCTGCAGACATCAATCCCATTATCCTGCAAATATCTGGAATCGCCATGTTACTGGTCCTGTTTTCTGGTATTCTTCCAGCCCTGCAAGCTTCCAGACTGCAACCTCTAGAAATCATGCGGGGACAACATCAGATTAGACTGTCATCCAGAATGCTACAGAAGTTGACTTCCAGATTCCCTTCCACCGTGGGCCTGACAATCAGATCCAGCATAAGAAAACCAACTAGACTAGTCTTCACGTTCTTTGCTGTTGGTATGTCAATGCTAATTTTTGGAAGTATGACGCTGATGATGGGCACCATGGAAGATGCGATAGTCGGTAATGTTGAGGATAATCAAAACTGGGATGCTGAAGTTGTAGTCCCGGCCGGAGGCGAGGCAGCAGTTAGTGAGTGGGCTGATGAGAGGGGCGCTAATTACGAGTGGAAGCTAGCGTTCCCAGCTAATCCGGAGGGGGATACGAGGTATCTATTGACCAATGGATTAGATTCAATATCAACCAATGACAATTCTATGATAGTTCTAAATCTCAAAGAAGGATCCCTTCCTGTGCCTAACTCTGAGATTACTCAGGTGCTAGTTGATGAGGGATTGCAGCACTTTCTGGATTGGCAAATCGGCCAAACTCAGACAATTATGTTCGGCTCAACTTCGATGAATATCGAGATAACCGGAATCACACAAGGAGAAGTATCTCGGACCGTATATCTCCATCGAGAGGACCTAGTGCCCGTGGTAGGGATAGAGGCGACATCTGTTTTGATTGAACTTCCACAGGGGGTGGAAGTGGACAGCGAATTGGGCGAGGTTTCACTCGGAGTAACTCAAAAAGAGGACTTAGTCTCAACTTTTGAGTCTCTTTTAGAACAGCAGCAGGCAGTTTTCGGCTCTATCCTGGCGCTTGGCATCATCATCGCTATCGTTGTTTTATTCAACACGCTAATCATGAATCTCGCAGAACGAGACTTGGAAATTGCGACACTGCGGGTACTCGGTGCTCCAATCAACAAGATTGGGGGGATGCTGCTGGGCGAACATATCGCCATCGGCCTGATAGGCGGCATCCTGGCCACAGGATTCACAATTATCGGTACTCAAGCCTTAGTTTCCACATTCGTACAGTGGGCCTTCTATCTGACCGTAAGTATTGATTTCATGACCGTAGCACAACTAGTGAGTATCATTTTATTCATCTCGGTAATGCTCACTCCCTTTGGTATGTGGCGAATCAGTAGGTTAGATCTCGTCGAGAAAGTCAAAGACCTATCTCAGTGAGACCATCTCTATGCGGGTCGTCACATGGAACCTGAATGGCATCCGAGCCGCTCATAGAAAGGGGCTTGATGATTTCATTAAGAAAATCGATGCGGACATCATGCTATTCCAAGAGGTGAGGGCGCTGCCTGAACAGATGCCAAAGGAATGGTCCAAGCCAGAGGGATATGAGTTAATCTGGCATCCAGCGGATAAGAAGGGGTATTCCGGAGTCATGTCGTGCTCAAGAATCGGAATGAAAGAGATTGAAAGGGGAATTGATACTAATCTAGATGAGACTAGAGATCCGGAGGGGAGGGTCCTGGTTACAAGGCATGGCACTCTAACCTGCATCAATATGTATCTCCCAAACGGCTCTGCAAGGCAAGAGCGCCAGGACTACAAAGATCAATGGCTCGAAGATATGCTCGATTGGAGTAGGAAATTCGTCGAATCAAAGGAACCTGCTCTACTTTGTGGAGATTTGAACATAGCTCACACTGAGAACGATATATGGGATCCAAAAGGAAACAAGAGGACGTCCGGATTTCTGGATCATGAGAGGCGATGGTTCGACAGACTGATCGATATTGGTTGGGAAGATTTACTCAGGAATCATTTGGGCCCCATAAAGGGCCCTTATTCGTGGTGGTCTAACAGGGGCCGGGCCAGGGAGCTAGATAGAGGGTGGAGAATAGATTACGTTCTCGCCAATCCTGCAGCCTCTGAAATCTTTATCTCGGCGGATATAATACGGGAAGGCGGACTTACAGTTTCAGACCATGCACCAGTAGTTGCAGATTTTGCAGGCGAATAGCAGAGATTCAAACGCATCGACCTGTTAGTTCACCATATGGCAGATGACGTCAACGACGTTCTCTCATCGTTGTTGCCGGGTGGCAAGGGCGTATGGATACCCATGGATCACGGCTTGAGCTCGTATCCTTTGGAAGGACTCAATGATATCGACTCAACCGTGGATGATTGCATATCTGCAGGTGCCGATGCAATCGTGCTCCAGAAAGGAGTACTATCACACCAACTATCGAGGACAAAATGGGAAAATTTCGTAATGCACGTATCAGCATCTACGATACACGGAGGGGAAAATGCGGATAGAAAGGTGATCGTTGGAACCGCAAAGGAGGCCCACAAGAGAGGTGCAAGCGCCCTTTCCTGTCAGATCAATCTCGGAGATAGCAGGGAATATGAGATGATAGAATCTGTAGGCGCCCTTACCGCTTCTGCATTGAAATATACATTTCCGGTTTTAGGAATGGTATACCCAAGAGGCCCAAATCTGGTGCTAAGTAATACGGATGCGACCAAAGGTGCCGCACACGCAGCCCGTGTTGCGTGGGAATTGGGGTGTCACGTGGCCAAGGTGCCATGGACGGGGGACAGCGAGTCCTTCGCAGAGGTCTGCTCCGCAGTCCCCATTCCAGTATTAATTGCTGGTGGCCCAAGCGGCAAGCCTTTCATTCAAACACTCGAAATTGTAGAAAGTGCGATGTCATCAGGAGCTTCTGGAGTATGCATGGGCCGGCAGGTCTTTGGTTCAACCAATCGAATTGCTCGGATTAGGGCCCTCAGAGCAATTGTGCATGAAGGCGCAAGCACCGATCAGGCAGCCACATTTCTGGAGTGAATGACTCATGGATCTGTGGCTGGACATCACAACCGCCGGATCTGTAGAGGAAAACAACTCAGAATTCCGAGATCAGTTCGATAGGCTATGGAGTGGCTCCTCAAGTGACGTGGCAGTTGTGCATATCGACGATTTCGGAGGCCAAGAAGAAGCAAAGTCGTTGATTGGAATGGTCGATTGGATACTTGTTCGTTGTTCTGATTGGACAATGATACCGTTGGAGAACATCATTGCTGCAGCATCTGGATCAGGAACTAAGGTCGCAGCTTCGATTTCAAAGGAAATCGATCTCAATGGCGCGGCCTTTGCGCTACAACACGGAGTTGATGCAATAGTAGTGCCATTTGAACCAGGAATTATTCATGCTGCGAAGAAAATTACCGGAGAGAAAGCATCGCAATATGCGGAATCTCCCTATACTGGTGCAAGTCTCACATTTGCAGACGTCAAATCAATACAATCCGGTGGAGTCGGAGAACGAGTTTGTGTAGATTTGACTGAAAGACTCGATTTGGAGGAAGGTATGCTGATTGGATCATCGGCCAATGCATTGGCCATGATACACGGGGAGACCATTCCCTCTGAGTACGTCCCAACACGTCCGTTTAGAGTGAATGCTGGTGCTGTGCACGCATACTGTTTGATGGCCGACGGCTCTACCAAATATCTTAGTGAACTTGAAGCAGGACACGAGGTGGCTGTGGTAAATTCGGAAGGAAAATTGCGCCCTGCTACAATCGGGCGTCTCAAAATCGAGAGAAGACCATTCCTGCTAATTCACTTCTCATCGGGACACGATGTTGGCCAGGTACTTGTTCAGCAGGCAGAGACAGTCCGTCTAATCAAACCAGATGGCCACGTAAGTGTAACTTCGCTAAAGACGGGTGACAAGATACTCATTCGAGTCGACTCAGGCATGCGTCACGTGGGCCGAGAGTTAGCGGGGGAGATGAATGAAAGATGAACTCTGAAGACTCTACACACGCTCATGGAGGCATTAGTATCCTCCATTCGGCTGGTTGCGGCTGGGGTTGCACAATCCCTCTGGAATTAACCTGCGAGGCAATTTTAACAAATTCATGGCCCAATATCGGTCAAGACCCGCATATGTTGATGGCACAATTACGCCCCTCTCTTTTGGACGTAATCGGACACGATGTCGGCGACTCGTTTTTCTTCGGGATAAGGAGCGATATACCTTCATCTATGGGGCTGAAGTCCTCATCAGCTGCTTCAGTCAGCGCAGTCCGCCTCGCGGCAATAGCGCACGACATACCTCTTTCAAATTCGGAGATTGTCCAAGTAGCAACCCAAATGCAACTTCGTGCAGGATGTTCCATAACGGGGTCATTCGATGATACGTGGTCGGCATTGGGCAAGATAGCGGCAGTCATCCGTACTGACTCTTCAAATCCATCTGAGCCAGTCGCCTCGATTGATATTGAACCGAGCCTATGCACATTACTACTTAGAGGAACAAGGAAATCTATTCCTGAAAGGCTGAATTTCTATAAAAATAAGTCAAAATTCGAGACTGCCAGGGACTACCTCATGTCTGGAGATATACGAAGTGCAATGAGGGAAAATGCAGATGCAGTAGCATTGTCAACGGACGACGTACGGGCATCTGAGATTATTGATAAGCTGTTTTCATTGGATTACACTGCCAACATATCAGGTTCAGGGCCTGCTATAGCCGTGTTACACAACCAAGATCAGTCGAGCCATCTTTCTGAGGTTCTAGATGCCCACGGTCCAACAATCACTACGAAAATTGCCCATGATCCCCGCCAAATGGAGGGATTGCAGTGGGCATGAGTCTGGGCGATAACATACGCGTAACTCTCTTCGGTGAGAGCCATGGCCCTTCTGTAGGCGCTCTTCTCGAAGGCATACCCCCGGGAACTAACATAGACAATGACGCTCTAGTAAAGGAGTTGGAACGTAGGAAGCCAGGGAGAAAAGGAATGAGTAGGCGCCTTGAAGCAGACCAATGCGAGATTCTTTCCGGAGTTTACGAAGGTCGAGCAACTGGTTGGCCAATATTAATCGTAGCAAGAAACAACGATGCCAAATCAAGCGATTATGGCTTTCTTCCAGATCACCCACGCCCGGGTCATGCAGACATGGTTGAGATAGAACGCTCAGGAGGCGCTGCAGATCTAAGGGGAGGTGGGTCGCAATCCGCCCGTCTCACTCTTGGATTGGTAGCAGCAGCAAGTCAGACTAGACAACTACTGTCGGAAAGAGGGGTTCATGTGAAGGCCCATCTTCACTCAGTCGGTGACTCTCAATCACGTTCACTACTCGATTTAGATCAGATCGACGAAACTCAAAAGGAGTCCATGCAACGACTTAATTGCCTGGATCCGGAGGCCTCAGAGTTATTTTCAAGCGTCATAGAGAGCTCTAGGAAGGAACTCGATTCATTGGGATCTTCTGTAGAATGCATAGTCAGCGGACTCCCAATCGGAATGGGGGAGCCTTGGTTCGATGGCATCGAACCCGCGCTTGCACGTGCTATGATGGCAATACCAGGAGCACGCGCAGTGGAATTCGGAAGAGGCATCCGCGCTTCGAGAATGAAGGGTTCCGAGCACAACGACTCATGGACTCTCCAAAATGACCGTCCAACACCTGAGCCCTCTGCTGGGCACCCTCCAGATGGAGCTCTTGGAGGACGTTCAACAGGGGCGCCACTTCGTGTAGTCATACACTTCAAACCCCCGAGCAGCATCCCTCGTCCTCAATCCACCCTTCATCTCCCTAGTGGAGAACAACGGACGTTGAAGGTGACAGGTAGGCACGATCCCGTAATCGGCCCACGAGCCGTTCCAGTGGCTGAGGCCGCTGCCATACTCGTAATTGCAGACCTTTTGGCTATATCCGATCAGTCTACAGATAACTCTGCATGACTATTCTGCACGACTTTCTTGGAATTTCTGTATCCTTGCTGGAAGGTTGACGCTGAATGATATCGCTATTATGCCGAAAACCATGGCTGTCCCAAGCGCGACGCCATATACGCTGGTCAACTCAACACTTTCGCTGAGTCTGTTAGATGCAACTTCGTCGAAGAATCCTACAAAGGCGGGTATTATGACATTGATGAGGAGCGTGATCAAGGCCACGACTCCTGCAATCGCTGGTGTGGTTCCAAGAGATCGGTTGTACTTCTGTATGATTCGCTCTTGACCCATGACGTATACTTCTCGAGTTCTGATTGAGGTATCAAGCATCGAGAACCGTATCACACCTGATGAGAGCTCAATATACATGACTAGGAAAAGAGCATAGAAAATCAGCAAAAGCTTCTGCACCAATTCGTTTCCGATGTTCAGTGCTTCCATTGCAAACTCCACTTTACTCCCTGCGAATCTTATGGTGACTAATATCACTGCGACTTGGGATGCCAATATCATGCGCTGATCTCGTTGTAAGACCCCGTACGCCCCCACTGCAATGCCGCCTATCAACAAAAGATAGTGAATTATACCACTAAACCAAGGTACTCCTAGGACATTCGAGAGCCAGAACCATGCAGTCCCTGAAGAGGGGGTTATCATGAACGTCACGAGGCCTAGTAACAGTAGCACGGTCACAGATGCAGTCTGTAGACGCACCACAGTCTTATTCGGCGTCAGGAATCTAACAGAGGGGACAAGCGGACCCCCGAAAAAGGACTCCACCCAGGTGGGTACTTTGGTTTCAGGAACCGCGTCCCTTGGAATTGCAGTGGATTGGGACACCCTTCCAGCAGCCTTCTTCCTGCTCGGGGCAGAGGATCTTACAGTCTTCCCATCATACAGGTGAGATGTGTCTGATGTAACTTCTTCAGCCATACAATCTACCTCAATATCCTCTTGCTCCAGCTAGTGCAGTAACCAGCATCATATCAGGCTCCCAGTCCATTATGTTCGCACCAAGGCCTCTGAGTTCAGTCATCAGAATGTCCCGTTCAGTCTTCAATAATTCATACCCAACCCCATCTAGACGCCTTGCATCAAATTCGAAGTCAATACTACTTGGGGAAAGAACGGTCACCATGAAATTCCTTGCTCGAAGATCCCTTACTGCATCGATAATTGTCGGATCGTCTTCAAGTGGGCTGAGGATAATTATCGGGCTCCCTCTGTTGATATGAGGCATGAGTCGATTGGTCACCACTCTGAGAGGTGTGTTGCCCTTCGCAACAGCACCAGCAAGCTTGGTAAGGATGACATAGAGCTGCTTCTTACCCGTGTCCCTGTCGATTGAAACAATCTCTTCACCATAGGTCACAAGGCCCACAGAATCTCGCCTCGCGAGGAAGTGCTGCGCAAGACTGGCAGCAGCTCTGGTGCTGTAAACCAATGAGTTTCTGCTCACCGGCCCAGTTTCGCTGATAGCCCTGCTGTCCACGATGAGAATGATGTCGCTGACTGCATCCCGTTCAAATTCATTGACCATCATCTTGCCGCCACTTCGGGCTGTAGCGTTCCAATTGACTTTCTTCATCGGATCGCCGGGTATGTATTCTCTGAGATTGTAGAAATTAGAGCCTTCCCCCGGATTCCTGATATTCACTGCGCCGGTGAAGATTTTCGGAACCCTACTTTTGATCATTGCATCTTTTATGTCTTCCATTTTCGGAAAGACAAGGAAGTCATCATAGAGTTGGATTTCTCGTTCATTGTGAAATAACCCGAATGTATCCTGAATCCTGACACAAACCGGCCCTATGGTGTAAAACCCTCTCAGAGGGGCCTCAATTGTGTACGATATCTCTGTTTCACGCCTTCCCCCCAATTCCATAAGCACATAATTGGCGCCTTTCTTGATCCTCATGACTTCCGGAACTCTGTCCCTTATCTCAATGATCTTCGGCACAGGCGTCCTATTCTGTATTCTTAGAACAACATCAATTTCTCCATCCTCAAAGACTCTTGAAGAGGAGACTTTCCTAAGCGCGGATATCCCTCCAAGTTGAAGCCCTTCATCAGAATCATTGTCCTCGAGTCTTCGACCTGCAGAGGCCACATCAGCATGCGTCGTTCGAAAGGCCGCATAGGTCAGGAATGAGAGAAGCACTACGGCCACTGTAACCAACTGCTGATTCCTGAGGACCAGCCCCAGGAGATAGAGCCCGATCGCCAGTGATGCGAACATCGCTGACTTTCTGCTCCACGCCAGTAAAATCCCTCCTATTCAAATGGCAAATAAGACCTCAGACCGTAGGCACTGGGACTTGATTCAGGATATCTCGAACGACTTCCTCTGTCTCCAGACCCTTGATTTGATGTTCGGGCTTTAGGATGAGTCTATGAGAAACTGCGAGAGTTGCCACAGATTTCACATCATCGGGAGTGATGAAGTCTCGCCCACGCATTGCCGCAGCCGCTCTGGATGTCTTCAGAAGAGCCTGAGAACCACGGGGAGAAGAACCAACTAAGACTCGAGGATCCTCCCTAGTTCTGGCAACTACTTCAACCATGTACATTCTCACTGCTGGATCTACATAGACATCTTCAATGGCTTCCTGCATAGCAACAACTCTGGCAGGATCGGTAATGACGTCTACATCTACGTCGTCTTTCTTACGCTCGATTCTTCGAGCAAGAATCTCATCCTCATCACCTCTGTCAGGGTATCCAACGCTCATCTTGAACATGAATCGATCTAGCTGTGCTTCAGGCAGTGGATACGTACCCTCTTGCTCAACAGGATTCTGAGTTGCCATGGTGAGGAACGGTGAAGGTAGTTTGTGAGTTACAGTTCCTATGGTAACTTGTTTTTCCTGCATGGCTTCTAGAAGTGCCGCCTGCGTTTTTGGAGGCGCCCTATTAATCTCGTCAGATAGAAGCAGGTTGCAGAAGATCGGTCCCGGCTTGAATGTGAACTCTCCTTTCTTCGCATCGTATATGTTGGTGCCTGTTATGTCTGCTGGGAGCAAGTCCGGAGTAAATTGGACACGCTTGAAATCGCATCCAAGGGCATCAGCGAATGTATTTGTCATCAGAGTCTTAGCAAGACCGGGATAATCCTCGAACAGCAGATTCCCATTCGAGAGGATATTTATCATCACATTGTCGATAACATGAGATTTTCCAATAATCACTTTCTGGACCTCTCCTGAGATGGCCTTCGCGATCGCTCCAACAGCCGTCAAACGTTCGCTCATTTCACCGCCTCCACGTGCTTCAGCAGCCTTTTTGGCATAACCATCATCTATTTTCTTGGCGTCTTTTTCCTTCTTTTTCATGCCGGCTGGCGGCGCTGGTGTGTCTGACATGTTGTACTCTCCTATGTGTTCAGTTTGGCTTTCCCCATTTACGTATAGCGACCATTAGTTGTCGCAATTCTTGGGACTGGTAAACGCGAGTTTGACTATATGCAAGCTCGACAAGTTTGGGATCATTGATCATCGTTTGAACCTCAGCAGGAGGCTTTAGTGCCAACTGATCCCTAGTCAAATCATAGTGGACCCTTACCTTTGTGAAAAGTGCCTGCTGGACACGTTCTTTGTATGTCGACGGATCTAATTTGGAAGGCCTTTCTTTGAAACGCGTCAAATCGAATACATGTCGCCAGTTCTCTTTCTGTGGAACGATCATCATCGATACGAGAAGTAGTAGCCCTACATTCAGTACAACTAACCATTTCAGGAACGGATTTGATGTGAGGAGGACCACGGTGCCCATCGATTCTACGAAAGGCGCGGAAAGCCGTCCGGTTGAGTGACGACTTTCATCAAAGACGATCTGATACTGGGACTTGTCATCTCTAAAGCTAGACGACAATTCTGGGTTTCGATGCTCCATCATATCGAATATAAGAGTCTGGAAGTACGCCGAATTACCAGTCCACTGCCCCTCCGGGATTACATCAAGCCAACATGAATTCACCGTATCGCAACTCTCTCTTATCCCCTGTGTCTGGGCCTGTTCAAGGTCCCACAACATATTGGACAATGCCTCATCATCAGCGACAAATGTGATGCTGCCTGTCACATCCACCTCAGCCACCTCGGTCGTACCGACAAACCCCCCCTGGCTTTCCTGAGGCCTATCATAGGCCTTGACGGGGTAATCTGCTCTGATTATGAGTGCCAAGTCTCCCGGAGCAGGATTCCTGTAATCTCCTGCATCACGATTTCCAGCTACATCGATGAAAGCCCCTGATGAGGCTCTTGCAAGAATCTTGACAGTACGGTGGTCAGGGTCCGCCCGATCCTCTTCAGTTGGTTCAAACTTCAGGCCAGTAGGGGATCTGAACATCACTGGAAGTCTGCAGTTGGTCATCAGATTATTCCGGATCTGATCGTCCGTACACACTTGACTCAGATATGCTGGCTGCATGGTCCGAACATCTTCCCCGACTGCTGCCGCTGACCAGACATTCCTCCATGAAGGATCATACGGGTCACCCTCATCATTGTAGACTAGGAAATGTTGGTTTTCATCGAGAAGAGGGTCATCGAAGAATGTGACTCCGAATAGCGTTGCCAACTCGTTTGCATGCGAGTTCTCAGATGCAACAATCACCTTGCCTCCGGACTCAGTCACGAAGTCATATATCGCCCGTGCCTCAGTCTGATCTATGGGCTTTTCCGGGCCCACGATCAATAGCATACTTCTGTGAGGGTCCCTCCAGTCATTGACCAACATCGGCGTCGAAATAGTGTTGGCCACGTCATATCCGTAGCTAGTCTCTCCAATGCCCCTAGTTACATCTTCCATGAGCGTATCACGCATACTCGAAAGCTGAGCGAATTTTTCCGCATCCGTATCCCCGCCATCAACATACGCGGAATAGTATGTTTCATTGGAGAGTACGAAGAACATGGGAAGAATGAGTAGAAGAACTGCAGTTATTGCAAGAGACCAGATTACGATTCTATTGAATCGCTCCGCATCTTCACCGGTATTAGCCATGCCGAACTTCCTCATTTCCCGCCCGGCATAGTAGCCGACAGGCTCTTTGCGGGATTCGCGAGGTGTTATAGGTTGCTGAAACCAGTTTGCAACACCCGACCTCTTAATGTCGGCATTATCTTCGTAATCTTGCTGACATCATGGCAGCAGAAAACATGGCTATTATGCTTGGAATGAGTCCTAATGCAGGCAAACCCGTTGTTACAACTTCAACGGTTTCCCCGCCATCATCTCCCTTCCCAGCATCACCACCCCCTCTGTCGTCGGTGGCAGCTTGAACCTCTATTCGCGTATCGTCACTAGATGTCTGGGACCCCCCGGACCCTTGGGATATCGCTTGAACTTCCACATCGCAATACTTCGATGGATGGCTAAGAGCCGCCTCGAACACCACATTCGCACTAATTGATCCGCCTACTGCCACCTCCTTGTTAATGAGCTCCGAAACCTGATTTCCGACGGTTATCAGCGTGCAATCAACTGAAACCTCGACTTCGGAGGCCCTGTCTGCAATATTGCCATTGTTTGAGAGCGTCATACGGAGTATGGTGTCAGCACCAGCATTAATGGGACCAAGAGGATCGTCTATCTCGATTGATAGCACATGTATGGCTGGAATCTCGATAGCCACATCGTCAGAATTTGTATCTCCAGGAAGCGCAACAGGTATCCCCTGCCTGGCAGTAACGGTGGCAGTTACCTGGAAGTCTTCGGTTGTCCCGGCAGGATGAGCCATTACGTCAACACCGCTAATCACTCCGTCCACAGTGACATTCTGACCCGCGCCGACCGTTACATCCGAAGGGCATGCAATTTGGGCTTCGAATGGTCCGGTGCAGTCCAGAGACACTTGGATACTCGTTAAACCATCATTCTCGATTAGTATCGGAACAATCGCCCCTCCTCGATCAGATAGCACGATTTTCTGTATTTCGCCGTCTTCGTCGGCAATTACCGCCGACCACCCAGTGATGCCGTCTTGTGCAGCCACTATTATCGCTGAGCTGGATACGAGTAATGAAGCCATAATCACGCCGATGTAGCGCGATTTGCTGCTTCCTCCATAGCTCTCTTGGCGAGAACAGACGCCATTTTCTTTCGATATGATGGAGGGAACCACGTATTCAGAACGGGTCGTACCGTTCTCTTGAGTTCTGCCCCCAGACGTTTGGCTTCCAAGCCCCATTCAGCACCTAAGTCGATAGAATCAACAAGGTCTTTGTGACTTCGGGGGATGCTCTCAAATCCAGTACTTGCCATATTAAGTCCAGAGATCTTCCCTTCTTCGTCTACTTGAACGGCGAATGCAACCCCGCCTTCTGGAAAATCCCAAGCTTCTCTCTGCCTCAATTTCTGATAAGAGCCAAACATCGTAGAAGACGATTCTGGAAGCTCAACATGAGTCACAATCTCTCCATTTTTCAGAACATTCCTCGTTATACCGTCCTCTTGGAAGAATTGTTCCAAAGGCATGTCTCTACGACCTGCACTGGAAGCAAGATGTACCACCGCACCTAAACAAATCAACGCTGGAGCAAGATCACCTTGGTAAGTAGCCACGCAGAGCTCATTCTGGTTAGGTATAACCCTGCAGTCCGCCCCTGTCCCCTCATCACATTTGTGGCAGTAGTCTATCGAACGACGCCAAGTCTCACTTTGATTCAGCCAAAAGCAACGTGTATCCAGACATAGATTGCCACCAAGAGTTCCAGAGCGACGTATCATTATGCTAGCAACACTCGCTGCCGCTTCAGAAATGAGTGGATGAACATCTGCAGACTCTACGATATCTTGCAGTCTTGCCATAGCACCTATTCTGAATGGCGAAACCCCTCCAATCTCTTCAACGGCCGCTAGAGAAATGACTTCAGATTTTGGATTAATGCCCCATTTGTAATTAGGAATTAGATCGGTGCCCCCGGAGATCCAATCAAATCCCGTCCCTTCATCAGCTAGTTTTCTCGCTGTTTCAACGGCTTCATCTATTGTAGACGGAGTATGAATGTTGAATGCAGGGGTCCTCATGTTTGCTCACCCCTATGACGGCGCTCGGTGTGTAACCACGCACTCCCCGCTAATCCGGGCTCTTCGAGGTATTTTTCATCCGGTATTACTTGGACTTGCCAATCTGGATCGAATTCCTCCGGAGGTATCTCTGGGTCATTGCCGAATAGCGCCCCGTTGTGGTATGCGCCGGGATCAGATTTTAGACGACGCTCCCTGTCTCTGATACTATGTCGGGCCCCCCTTTCTTTCAGAATCTTGGATAGCGGGGTCTGATCCAGCCTAGGTGGCGGAAGATCTAGCGGACTCTCAAACCCCCCCTTCTTGTAAGTAGACTCTACAGCACGGTATATTCTGTCAGGGGTCATGGGCAATTCTTGTATTCTTACTCCGATGGCATCGTATACAGCATTGCACACCGCTGGGAGAATCGGCAATAGGGGCCCTTCTCCTGCTTCCTTGGCTCCAAACGGCCCCTCTGGATCGTTAGACTCGACAATTATGGGGATAACCTCGGGCATCTCATGGACTGTGGGTATTTTGTACCCAAGAAGATCAGGATTTAGAAGATTACCTGTTCTGCCGTAACGCATCTCCTCAGAGATTACCTGGCCAAGCCCCATGTGACAAGATCCGATAATCTGTCCTTCAACGGAGAGCGGATTGAGTGCTTTACCGCAATCATGGGCAGCCCAGACTTTCTCTACTTTTATCCTACCAGTCTCGACGTCAACATCTACTTCAGCCACGTATGCGGAAAACGAGTAGGCAGGCGCAAGTCCCGCTGCTGCGCCTTTATGCATCTTGCCCATAGGGGGCGTCCTGTATGAACCCGAAGCAACAAGCGCCCCGCGATCTTCTTGTGCCTTGTGAAGGGCTTCAAGATAGGAAACTCCGATCGAGGGATCGTCTTTGCTGAACACTCGCCTGTCCCCAATTACTATTCCCCTCTCATCAGCGCCTGTTATCTCCGATGCTGCTGAGATTAACTCAGAACGGATCTGCATGGCCGCAGATACGGCAGCATTAGCATTCATGAAAGTAACACGGCTAGAGTATGATCCAAGATCTACGGGCGCAGTATCCGACTCTCTTGACCTTATTCTTATCATATCCATCGGTAAACCAAGGATTTCGGCCACGGATTGCGCGACAACCGTGTCAGAGCCTTGCCCAATATCCGCTGCACCTGTGTGTATGGTTACCCCTCCGTCCATATCGATTTTTAGATGAACAGTAGCGTGAGGGAATTTGTTCGGGTCCCAGTGAATTGGGAGACCACTTCCGGAGATGAAGAAGCCACATCCGACACCAATCCCCTTTCCGAGAGGCATCTTCCTGAATTTTTCATCCCACCCCGATTCTTCTCGAACCCTCTCGAGACACTCCCTCATCCCCATCGAAGTAATCCGGAAACCAGTTATCGTTGCTGAATGGGGGGGTAGCAGATTGGCAAGCCTAAGATCTATGGGATCGACTCCGAGCTTTTCTGAAATATCGTCAATACCTACTTCAACAGCACATCTAGAGTTAACCGCTCCATGCCCCCTCATCGCTCCGCTTGCTGGCTTGTTCGTCCAAACCCTGGCGCCAGTGTAATGGAATGATCCAATTTCGTAAGGCGCTGTATGGAGTACACCATTGTAATAAGTGGTGACATGGCCAAAAGACGCAAATCCACCTCCATCAATGAGGGCATCCGTCTCTATCCCACTAAATCGGCCTTCGTCATCGGCGTGGATAGCCATGGATATCTTCGAGGGATGCCTTCCACGATTGGTCCAGAACACCTCCTCCCGATCAAAGGTTATCCTGACAGGACGACCAGTCTTCCTGGCTAGAATCGCTGCACACATTTCATGGGGGAATGGGTCTGATTTACCTCCAAAACCCCCGCCTACAAACGTCCTGTAGACGTTAATTTGGTGCATCGGTATCTCAAGTACATCTGCTAATGCACGATGCACATAGTGGGGAACTTGCTGAGGCGTGTAGAGGGTGAGACGTCCACGAGGGTCCCAATGCGCGACGACTGCATGTGGCTCGGTAAATCCGTGATTTACCCCCTTGAATGTCCATGAACTCTCATGCGATGCGATTGAGTCTTCAATACTCTGAATTCTACCGAATTTTTGGAATACTCGCTTCTGCACATTCGATTCTCCGATGTGGTATCGTCCCCTGTCGTGAATTGGATTATCTGAATCTTTCAAACCATCCTTTATGTCGAATATAGGTTGCAAATCTTCGTACTCGATACGGATAGAATTGGCTGCCAAGCGTGCTGTATCTTCATCTTCGGCCGCTACACATGCAACGATATCGCCAATATGACGAACTTTCTCTACCGCCATCGCATGCTCATCTTTGGTGACTGGCAAGACTCCGAAAGCATGGGGCGCATCCTTTCCTGTTGCGATGCCAAGAACCCCTGGTAGAGATTCAGCCTCGCTAGCATCTATCGACAATACCCTTGCATAATGCCGATCGGTACGGACAAGACGTCCGATAATCTCGCCAGGAAGGCGGATATCATCCCCATATGCTGCTTGTCCAGTAACTTTCCATTTGCTGTCTATAAGGGGGGTACGCTTTCCAATCACTCGTCCAGTTATGAGGTCATCATGACGATGAGGGCCCCATGGCTGGGGTAGGCCGCCCCCCTGACTTTCGGGTATTCTCTCTGTCTCTCTCTTTTCTGAAACTGACGAAGAACCACCTGAACCAGGACGTGTGAAGTCAAGTTTCCCGGGTTGCTGCCTATAACCGACTATCTCTTTCTTATCCGTCGACACCTGAATCAGCCTCCATATTCAGGGTGAGGGTTACTTGCAGGACGGGTATTTGAGACCGGTCTTTCTTCTGATGTAATAATCTCGGAAGCTTCCATTATCGAATCCACAATTTGCTGATACCCCGTGCACCTGCAGAGATTCCCCTCTATAGCGTCTTGAGCCTCTTCTCTTGAGGGAGATGGATTCGATTCCAGCAACGCAGCGCAGACGACCAAAAAGCCTGGAGTGCAGAATCCGCATTGACTCCCCCCGCATTCTGCAAACATGGCTTGTATGGGGTGAAGATGATGACCATCTGCGAGCCCTTCTACAGTAGTAATTTCACAGCCCTCTGCCTCTACCGCGAGAGTCATGCAAGACAACTTAGGTTTTCCATCAATTAGAACCGAACAGCACCCACACGTGCCCATGTCACAGCCTCTTTTCGCACCGAGTGTTCCCACGCCATCTCTCAATACGTCAAGAAGAATATCGTGATCTCTGATGATTATTTGTCGATTCCTTCCATTGACAGAGGCCGACCAAGATCTAGTGGAAACCCCGTTTTCGACAGGAAGGGGATGAGCGACCATACAACCACCGGGGGCTGGTGGTGTAAGAGAGTTAGGGCTATTCAGCCAAGGTCATCCACGACCTTGCTCATGATGACTTTCTCGATCAGTTTGAGATGCCCCCCCATGGTCGACCTAGCCATTCCCATTGATTCTGCAAGATTCTTCACACTTATTTTCCTCTCTTCAGAATAGTACCCCATGCTAACTGCGCACCTAAGGACCTCTATCTGGCGTTCAGTAAGCAGATCTTTCCATAATCCTGAGCCGTCTCCCCTAACTGACTGAATACTTATCGAGTCCCATGGCATCGTGAGTTTCAGCAATTCAATCAGTCTCTTCATCGAATCTGAATGTCCAGTAAAGTTGAGCTCAAGCCCCTCTGAATCAAGGCCATATGGAGGATGAAGGTGAATCTTCTCAAGATCAAGCATCATCATGGGTAAGGTATGCGTGAGGTTTACCGATGCTAGAAACGTTCCCGTATCTGTATCCGTCTCGTGGACTTCGATAAGGTCGAATGTAGAGATTTCCATCACATCATCCAAGACTCCGGAATGAGGTTTGATTTCTGCAAGATGCTCAATTCCATCCGCGCCCAATTTCAGGTGAGCAAGAATCTCATAACTCTCAACTCTGTCCATCAATTGTCTGAATTCTTCGACTCCTTCGAGACCGCTCCTGTTCCATCGAAGTCTGACGCGTCTCACAACTCATCTTACCCGCCCATAGATAATGAAACTAGTAGCCAATAAAGGTAGATTGGTAAAAAAGAAAACTAACCAGCACCTTGTAAGGATTCAGCGATCAGATCTCATGATGGAAATTATTTCGCTACAAACCGAGAACGCAATCTCTTCCACAGTGACTGCATCGATTGGGACTCCTATCGGGCATCGAACATCATCTATTTTCTGCACCGAAGCCCCTGCTGATTTAGCAGATTTCACAAATGCCCTCCATTTGGTCTTCGAACCAATACATCCTATTCTTGGCAATTCACTGCCTTCCATGGTCAGAAAGCCGACAAGCAGCCGTTCATCTATCGACCAGTCGTGGCCTAGGAGCAGTATATCTGAGAATCTCCCCAATGATTCTGGATTCTCTAATTCCAGAAATTGGTCTGCTTGAAGAAAAATAAGCTCCTTTGCATCAGGGAATTTGCTCTTTGAGACAAATTCTTTCCTTTCATCAAATACGCTGTAACTCCAACCAAGAAGGCGACATGCCTCGCTTATCGCCTGTGCCACATGCCCGCCCCCCATCAAGAGTAGATGGGGGCTGGGCTCCAACTTCTCGAATGCCACAATCACTCTGCCCCCGCACAGGCTGTTGAGGTTAGTGGTTGAAGCACCTTCATTTTCCTTTGAAAGAACAAATGTCTCTACTCCCCCACGACCTCCTTCAAGCATGTCTCTCAGACGGTCCTCAACCTTCATTTCGAGCCCAGCACCTCCAACTGTGCCGTGAGTCAATCCGCTCGAAGATATCGCCATTCTCGCACCCACCTTTGCGGGGACGCTGCCATCTGATTCCACAATTGAGGCCATAGCGACGCTATCCAACTCTTCGAGTCGCTCTAGGGACCACTCGAGAGTCCTTGCGCCCATGTATCACGTTTACTCCATTGTCTTTTTTCAGTTACGGAAATAGGAAGTCTGATAATCGGGAAGAAATAATACTACAATGCTTCTGACAGGAGCATGAGTCAGACGATTGACATCGTTCTGACTGCCATGCGAGATGCGTTTCTCGCCGTCACAGTCTTCGTTGCCGCAATGGTGCTCCTATTCAGCTGGCTACAGTATCTAACTGCTGGAAGATTCGTTGAATGGATCCGATCTAGCCGACGATGGCAGCCACTTATCGGAGCTCTGATGGGCCTCACCCCTGGCTGTGGTGGAGCCATCATAATGATGCCAATGTATGCAAGGGGGTATGTCACATACGGTACAGTTCTATCTACGTTGATCGCTACACTGGGCGATTCCGCTTTCGTTCTCTTCGGAGCGACAATACAAGACCCATCACTTCTAGAACCCGTTCTTGTAGTCCACTTGATCTCATTCACTGCAGGGGCGTCGTGGGGATATGGTGCCGATTATCTTGAAATAACGCCTTCTAGACCATTAGGACGTCTCAGTTTTCGGAATACAAATCAACCCACTGAAACGAGTACAAAAGAGGAATTCGTTAATGAAAGCCTCGATATAATCTCCAGTTTCCCCCGCGAAGAACCAGGGACGCTATCGCATCGTATTGTACACAGCGGATACAGGGTCTGGTGGGCAGTTACATCTGTCGGTTTGGTACTCGGGATAATGCTGATTTTCTGGTTCGCAGAAGATCCAAACTATTCGCCTGAAATTACGTGGGACATATCGACAAGGGACGGCTTACTTACATGGGTTGGCATAATCGGAACAACCCTTTCCATCATCCTGTATCTTGCCTCCAAGAGTTTCTTTGCAGATGATACGGAGGCAACAATTGGAGATAAGCTGAATTCTCTTGATGAGACTTTGACCCATGCTGCCTCGGAGACAGCATTCGTGACTTTTTGGGTCCTCTCTGCGTATCTTGTGTTCGAAGCCGCCATGTCTCTGGGAGGTATATCCGAGTCGGATCTAGCGTCGAATGGTGATGGTGTAATGGCAGTCATCCTCGCTGCCGCAATAGGGCTCATACCCGGCTGCGGGCCCCAGATAATTGCAATAACGTCATACATCGAGGGAATCATCTCATTTCCAGCATTGGTGGCAAATGCGATATCGCAGGATGGCGATGCCCTGTTCCCTCTTCTGGTACGTCATCGAACAGCGTCTTTGTGGGCAACAGTTCACACTCTACTGCCCGGATTGGCATTCGGCCTACTGCTGCTCTGGATGGGTGTGGACTTTCCATGAAGACTCAATGTCAGGCCATTTAGACATAAGGATTTGAACATCATCTTCTGTATCTATATTGAGACTCATATGGCAGTCTTCTACTTCGAATCGATGAGGCGTGCAGAGATCTCTGAGAGGCGTATCCGGCGGTGCGTTTCTGACCGCTTCTACAGCCGACTCGTCGAGAAGTATGGGATGGCCTCCCCTTCCGCCGTTTGACGGGCAAGTACAAATTTTAGAGTCAATAAGACGCCTGAGAGTCTCGGAAGAGAAACCAGGCCGATCTATTGGCGCCACTATGACGCGCTTTGGCCATCCGAGAGCCGAAAGACCACATTTTATCGATCCAGTCCTGCCGCTCTCAGGATTAGGATTGATACAGTTAATAGCGCCAAAAAGTGGTACTAACCCCTCATCCCATTGATTAGAGCTAACGACACAGACCCTAAGTCCATGATTACTCATCATCTGAGCCATCGCTGAGACGAGTGGCCTACCTCCAACTTCTATCAGAGCCTTGTCCCTGCCAAGCCTCTTACTCAAGCCTGATGCCAAGATTATGCAATATTCTTCTGAAGATGTATCCAGTGTATCACGATCCCATGAAGAGTCGAATTATGTACGCTGCATATCCAACAAGCATGATTCCCCCGAGAGGACGAGAAAGACCCTTCCCAATGAGTATCGAGCAAGCCACAAGTCCTGAGCTGGCTACAAGCACCCATATGTCGAAGTCCATGAATGAACCAGCAATCTCGATTCCGCCGCCAACCATTGAACCTATGCTGAGTACCGCCATCACATTAGCAACATTTGATCCGAGTATGTTTCCTACAGCCACACCTTGCACGCCACGTAATGATGCGGTTATCGTGACTGCAAGCTCTGGTAAAGAGGTTCCAAATGCAACTAGTGTGAGGCCAATAACAGCCTCAGGGACGCCTATGGATATGGCAACTCCCTCGCCTCCTTCTATCAGGAAGTCAGATCCATATTTCACTAAAATCAGCCCTCCGATAAATGCAATAGAGGCAATCCCCATTCCTCCTGGAATCCACGATTCCCCTTCATCAGATGAGTCCTCTTCCCTCGTTTTCAGGATATATCCGAAATATGCGCCCATCGAAACTATCGATAACGCCCCCATCCATACAGGGAACTCACCCAGCAGAGTCGCTCCAAGGATCACTCCGGTTGCCACCAATAGCATCAATGAGTCTTCTCGAAGATTTTTGTCAGGCCTAGATGTCGCCCCAAGGATCATTGCTATTGACAACACGAGCATCACATTAGCGATATTTGATCCTACTACTCCTCCGACAGCCAAATCGATAGACTCTTGAGTGCCCCGATTCAGCGCATTCAGAACAACCCCAAGCTCAGGAAGACTCGTGCCGATCGCAACCAATGTGAAACCCACCAGGAACGAAGGCATGCCAAAATGACCTGCTATTTTCATTGATCCTTGAACCACTGCCTCTCCACCGAATACGAGGAGTATGAGGCCGACACAGAGAAGGACCCCATCCGGAAGCCCCCCCATCATGACATACCCACAACACTCTTTGGCATATATGAAACGGATGATTTCTTACTCAGATGTTCAAACCATCCTGCGAATATGCTCGGCAATCAAGTCGGAATCCGGGAGGGTATAATCTTCGAGCGGAGGTGAAAATGGAACAGGGGTATCTAAAGCCCCGATCACCACAGGGGGTCCTTCTAGAGACCAAAATGATCCTTCAAGTATGGATGAACATACAGTATGCCCGAAACCACCGGTCCACTGTGCTTCTTGAAGAACAATCAGACGGCCCGTTCGATTGACTGACTCAATACACGTAGTCACATCAAGAGGATGAAGGGTTCTAAGGTCAATCACTTCTACCTCTATGCCCTCTCTGGAGGCCTTCTTCGAAGCATTCATTGCAACATGAACCATTGCGCCCCATGTCACTATCGTGACGTCTCTCCCAGAACGAGTAATACGCGCTTTACCTATCGACGTAGTACCTGTTTCGATTCGTTGTTCGGCAATCGAAGTGTCGACTGATTGGCTGATGCGATCCCCCCATCCTGTGAGTCCGCCCCTCAATCCATACAGCCCTATATGCTCCAGGAGTATGAATGGGTCATCGGCAGCATCCCCCTCCAGCAGAAGATCATAGGCATCTTGGGGGTTTGATGGAAAGCCAATCAAGAGTCCAGGATCATTTAGCAACCAAGATTCAATCATATTTGCGTGAAATGGGCCACTTCTTGTCTTGCCTCCAAGTGGTATTCTAACAGTCATAGGTACATCAGCACCCCACCTCCATCGGAGTTGTGCTGCATTATTCACGAGAGCATTCATCGCTAATGCAGCGAAGCCCCCAAATTGTATTTCTGCCACGGGGCGCAGCCCCCCCATTGCTGCACCTGTGGCGCTGTTAATGATGATGGATTCCGAAAGAGGCATATCGAGTAGCTTATCCCCATGTCCTCTAGCCTTGAGGGCCAGATTAAGGCCGAATGCACCAGCAACCTCCATGTCCTCTCCCATGAATATTGAGAGATCCCCTGATCTTTCTGCGATATCGACCATGGCGCTTTGGATTGCTTTACTGAACGTCCATGCATTAGAAGCATCACTGAACTCCATTGGAGTCAGTATGGGTGTTGCAGGTTCCTCAGACCCTTTCTCCAGAATCGCCAATTGCTGATTGTGAGTTCTCGCATTTCTCATCTTGGTCACGCCTCTTACCGTTGATTCTGGATCAGGCCAAGGCATTGCTTCTACCTTGGAGCGAGCACTCTCGCAAAGAGCCGTTTCTTCTTGATAAATCGCTTTAACATCTCTAGCACTAGCCCCCATCTTTCTAATCAAAACCTCGTGATTTGAGATTGGCTCCTTCTCGGCCCAGTAATTCAGCAATTTACGATCAACATATCCCGGGGGATTACCATTCTCGGTACCCAGATACAGATCGTCATGATGATGTGCGTGTCCGCATCCCCTCATAGTCTCTACATGAATTATCGATCCGCCACCTCCTGAAACTGCAAGCTCACGTGCGACTGCAACCGATGCATGGTACGCAGATGGATCGGATCCATCTATTGTCCAAGAAGGCAAACCCACAGCAACGCCCTTGTCACCGAACGTCTCCGCCCCAGATTGCCGCCCTGAGAATGTATCGAGAGCGATTTGATTATTCTGAATGACATAGCAAATCGGAAGACCTCTGACCCCAGCCAGGTTTATTGCCTCCCAGAATTCTCCACTACTGCTACATCCTTCTCCTACAGGTGCGAGATGGAATCGCCTTAATCCCAATCTTTTCGATGCAAGAGCCATTCCAGTAATCGTCGCACTTGCTATTGGCAAAGGTGCAGTTGGCGGAAGAATCCCCTTGCTCCAATCTCCTATGTGGAGGTCTCTGCCTCCACTTCCAGCGTGCCCGCCATTCATTTTAGATTCTGATTTACCCATTTGCGCAGCCATTATCGACAGAGGCGTTTGACCGAGTGCCAAGGCAAGTCCGAGATCCCTAATCATTGGAGCGGCAAAATCTGTGCCTCCCTCAATAGCTGTCCCGCATGCAGCAACGGCTTCCTGCCAGGTCGATCTGAACCCCTTCCCCCCAAATCTTGCTCCATCAGGGGTTTCCACGCCTTCTACGAACAAGTCTTTCAGGTGTCCGTCGAGAATCTTTGTTCTGATCATCCAGCGATGCCATTTGAGACGTTGTTCGAGGGTCACTGCAGCCGAATATGCCAACCTTCTCAGAGTTAGCCGAATATCCAATATAAATCTAGATCTACGCCTCGATAAATACGTCCTTCCATCTCTCCTTGGCATAATCTCCATTTCCAGGATATCTCCGACTTCAAGGTCATGCAGACGCTCGTCAAAAGCTTCGTACAAGCACTCCGAAAACAATTCTGACCAGTTATGGAAATCGTCCCCATCCATCGTTTTGGCAGGTAAGTTAGATTCCAGAACGGATGCAACTAAGTTGAGATGGCCTTCCCATCTTTCGGTAACAAATCTCAGGATTTCTGATCGAATAACCTCCCTAGATAGTGGCTTAGAAAAAACTAGAGCAACCCGTGGTTGCCAATCCGCGCCCCATATTGGCGGCAAATCAGATTGCCCCTCAACACCTCCCTTCACTGCGTCCTTTAATGCACGGTTCCTACTATTGGCTTCTTGAATCAGTGCGTCTTTTCCAACTCCTGACCTCATCCAAACCCTCGCGTCAGAGGTTCTTCCTTGTCCGCTGCCTGAACGTTCGATAAGCACACGAGTCCGCTCTGAACATTTTGAGCACCTTCTATCCAGTGCTTTGAGGCCCATTTTCGAAGAAAACCATGGTTGATGGTGCATGCATTTGGGACACCTCCATATCCCTGATGATCGTGTGCTCATGACGCAACCAAAGCAATAGAGTACATCATATATTCTATATTTTGATTATCATATAAACATAAATTATTTTTTTTTAAAATTATATTTTAACATAAAAAAAAAGTTATACTTAGAGTATATTTACATTATTTATATTAATATAATATTTTTATTTTACATTAATTTAAGAATTAAATTTCAAAAATTAAACATAAATTAATTTAATACTAATATCGTGGAATATTTGGATCAATCTCTCTAGACCAGAGGTCTATCCCTCCTATTAGATTCGATACTCTGGACTCGAATGCCGGTAAGCTTCCGAGATATTTTACCACACTTGCCGACCTAACTCCTGAGTGACAATACACAATAATCGGTACACTGAGAGGCAATCGATCAACCTCTCCAGGTATATTGAAATGCTCAATTCTGAGATCAGTTCCTTCTATTGAGGCTATTGATTCTTCATCAGATCTCCGCACATCGAGAAGAAATAACTCAACTTCATTATCCATCATCGACTTTAGTTGAGTAGGTTGAATAGAGGGAGAAATCGAATTACTGAGACCCAATTCTAAAACATCTTTAGATTCTTTTTTCCCTTGAAAACGAATTTTTAAAATTCTAGTCTCCATTGTCATCGCGTCTAGAATCAACAACCGTCCTGAGAGCGTCTTCCCAATACCCAACAAGATCTTGATCGCTTCCGCCGCTTGAATTGACCCGAGAATGCCTGTAATCGCACCAAGAACGCCTGCATCAGCACAACTGGGGGCCAATTCAGGCGGGGGCGAATCGGGAAATAGATCTCTGTAATTGGGGCCATTTACATAATTGAAAACTGAGACTTGCCCCTCGAACCTAAGAACGCTAGCAAAAACCCAGGGTATGCCGAGAATTTTACAGGCATCATTGATTGAATAACGGGCCTCAAAACTATCAGTCCCATCAATAACGACATCCGAACCACTGAGTAGACGTTCAGCATTTTCAGGGCAAACCCGTTCTTCAATCGGCTCTATTACGATTTCACTGTCCAGTGCGCTAAGGCGTCTTTGGACAGATTTGACTTTGCTGCACCCCACGTCTGCTTCAGAATGTATAACTTGTCTTTGGAGATTAGACTCATCTACAACGTCATCGTCTATCACCCTAATCTTCCCTATGCCCGCGGCAGCAAGATACAGCAAGGCCGGAGATCCGAGCCCTCCGGCCCCAACGATAGTAACCACAGAATTGGATAGCCTAAGCTGTCCGTTTAGCCCCACCTCGTCGAGTACAAGATGTCTGCTATACCTCTCCAAACGTTCTTTTCTCACAATATCACAACCCCGGGGAAGCCAGCCGTATAGATGAGACGACGAAACTGAACCTCCCCCATATGACTGTCATTTTACGTGACATTGCAGGAGACATATCCACTCCAAACAATTTGATTAAAACTCGTTTGATGAAATTTTGCTGAAGCGCGTTTTCAGGTTTTTCTATCCCTAAAAACCATCTTTCTAAATCTGTGAGGATACAATACCCATCACGAGTAACCCAGAGAATCTCAGTTATGGCATAGACAATAATCACTGCCCATAGAATCGAATCCCACGGAGAAAGCCAACCCAATGCAACAAGAAATGTCACTGCCATATGAGTCATGTAGAGGCAATGAGCCACTGCTCTGTTAAGGAAAGTAACATCTTTCGGCCCTTGATCAAAAACGCCTCGTTCCATGGAACCGCCTCAATGCTGTGATTCCAACCATCTTTCCGCGTCTATGGCTGCCTGGCACCCCATCCCTGCGGCAGTTATCGCTTGTCGATATCGCGTATCAACGACATCACCCGCAGCGAAAACTCCTGGAACGCTAGTCATCGTGTGCTCTGAATGTAAAATATACCCCTCTTTATCCATCTCTACTTGACCGCCCAAGAATTCAGTTATCGGCCTGTGTCCTATCGCTATGAAAGCGCCAGCACACTCGATTTCTTCTAAAGAACCATCTCGAGAGTCTTCTAGGACCGCTCCAGTAAGCCCCTTGTCGTCTGAAAGCCACTCTTTCACTTGCCGATGGGTCTTTATCTCGATTTTTGGATGATTTTTTGCACGTTCGAGCATGACTTTCGAGGCCCTAAACACGTCTCGACGGTGGACAATCGTGACCTTTTCCGCGAATCTTGTCAAGAATGTTGCCTCTTCCATGGCAGAGTCGCCACCACCCACTACGATTACCTCATCACCTCTAAAGAAAGCACCATCGCAAGTTGCACAGGTGGATATCCCTCTCCCCTTCTGCTCTTGCTCTCCCTCCGCGCCAAGCCATATGGCTTCTGCACCAGTGCAAATAATGACGGTCTCGGCTCTGAATTCTTCCCCTTCGACCCATATCTTGAACGGCCGCGAGGAAAAATCAACCTTCTCGACGTTTTTGTCAATTACCTCAAGCCCAAACCTCTCCGCTTGTGAACGTAGATCAATCATCATCTCCGGTCCTCCTATGCCTTTGGGGTAACCTGGAAAGTTTTCAATGTCTGAAGTGAGCATCAACTGCCCCCCGGACATGTATCCCGCGAACATCATTGGTTTCATCATGGCTCTAGCCGAGTATAGGCCCGCAGTGTACCCTGCTGGCCCCGATCCGATGATGATGACGTTGTGTACGGTCTGCGACATATGCGCTTCTGAATGCTAGGAGTCCCTTCAACATTGACCATACGAATCAAGGGGGTACGGATATCAGATATGTTATCCGATCATTGCTTGAATCGCCTTTACCGCCGCTCTGGCATGGGGCTCAAGCCGCGATTCAATATGCTCGGGCTCCGCACCCGGTCCGATAATTCCCAGACCAACCGGTTTGTCATATCCGATCTGAAGCTCAACTAGACTCTTGATTACCGCCTGTCCCATTGCAAGTCCGTGGCTTGTTTGCCCTTTCTCTATGATTCCAAGACATGCCACGCCCGCAATCCGCTCATTTTCAAGTAGACGAGCAGTTGCTAAAGGGGCCTCCATCGAACCCGGGACCCATACCACATCCGTTATTTCTAGGCCGCATTCAGTTGCTTCTGATTCAGCATGCAAAATCATCTCTTCAACTTCTTTTTTGTGGAATGATCCACATACAAGAGCTATCGAATTCATTCAGAGCCCCCCGCCCGGTCCGGCAATTGATCGTGATTGTCCGAATCTAATAATGGGTTTCTACCCAGTATATTCTTTACAGTGTCGACAACGGCTTTGGTCGACGATTCTATTTCCACATTGACTGTAGAGCCGACTTCTTTCTCGGCCAGTGTAGTACGTCGTATTGTCTCTGGAATAATGTGGAGATCAAACCTGCCTTCGCCATGAGTTTTACCGACTGTTAGGGAAATGCCGTCTATTGCAATATATCCCTTCTCAAAGACGTATTCTGAGACCTCATGAGGAACTTGGATTTCAATATCTAGCGTCTTCGATGCATTGTCATCCTGCTCAAGAAAATCCATCTTTTTTATTTCCCCAACAGCCATTACATGCCCTGAAACAAGATGTCCCCCTACTTCGTCGCCATATGTCAGAGCACGCTCCATGTTCAACCAGTCACCCGCTTTTCGAACACCGAGAGTAGAACGTTCCAGGGTCTCTTGGATAAGATCGAATGATATGCAGTCGCCATCAATTTCTACAACAGTCAAGCATACGCCATCTAGAGCGACACTCGCACCAATTTCCAGATTACTTGCATGCCCTGAGTGCAGATCAACAACCCATCTGGTAAATCCATCGAATTGCCTCACAGAACTGAGTTTCGCTTTGCCCTCGACAATCCCTGTGAACATTATCAATCACTCTCCAAATGGGCCGCCTTCATCATTAGGCCAAAGACTCAAGATTTTGGCAATTATTTTCCTAGTCCCATCAAGATCGTCTGAAAGACCATCCACTCTGATCACGTCGACATCGCTGTAACCATGCGAGGCTAATCCTTCTCGTATGGCGTCAATGGAGTGTTTCTGATCATATCCGAGAGCGATGATATCCGGCGAGATATCGCCTAATATGGCGAATATCGGCGTAGAGGGGGGATTCCCCACAATTGCTGAGTTTACCGGTTTTAGCCCCTCAACCATTCTCTTCCGCAAGTCATGTGATGTCACTGGCTCGTGTTTTCGCTGACGAACCGTGTCGTCATGTGCAACTACGACTACGAGCTCATCCCCCAATAGCTTTGCTTGCTCCAAGTAGTGCAGATGCCCGGCATGTAGGAGATCGAAAACACCTACAGCCATTACTCGAGTCATCCGATCACGCCCTTTTCTCCAAGCCCGTGGGCCTTGAGCAAATCGTCGCCTGTAAGCATGGGTATGGAGCGCTCCACCGCGTAGATTCGAGCTTCTTCAACAGGAAGTGCCCCATCACCATCCGGTTGAAGCATCTCAGCCCCAATCGTACAAGGCCGCAATCCTGCAAGCCTTGCAATGCTCACAGCTAGCTCAGTATGCCCTTGTCGAGTAGCCAATCCTCCCGGCGCCTCCCTGCATACGGGGATATGGCCCGGTGTTCGAAATTCTTTCCCCAGGGCTTCACGAGCTTCTTCAGGAGATGCATCAGATTCCATCAACTCATCGCACAATTCTCCAAATCTTCTCGTAGTAAGTGCTCTATCTCTGTCTGTAATGCCTGTGTACGTTTCTCTGTGATTGACTGAGAGTGTGAACGCGGACCGCGTATCGTACTGCAGATCATCGGTCTTGAGCAAATCAAGAACAGGGTGTAGGGTGGTCAATGCCGGATGCACATGTATATCTTGAAGCCAAGGCAAATCGAACATACTTCCAATCTCCTCGCCTATCGCAAGAAAGAGCAATCCGCCACAATCCTGTCTAAGTTTTCGCATGACTTCTGGGCTGGCATATTGCGCTGGCCAAAGCAGATCAGTCTCACCTTCTCTGAAGGACGAATCGAAGATCATCACCGGCTTACCTTTGCTGAATGCATCAACTGCCAAGGCTACTTGATCCGGCTCACTCGGCGCACCCATAAGGCCCCCTCCCAATGTCCTGCTAAATAGGGTGACGTTTCGTTCCTTAACGATCTACAATTGAGCGCAAGTAACTTGAGGTATGCCCTACCCGGGAACTTGATGACAACCTCGCGTCGAGCAGTCGCGCTCCTAATATTGGCAACATTGCTCATCCCGCTTACCGCCTCTCAGATCAACCCTCCAGATGACGAAAGAGGGGGTTACGACTATGCTGGCGAGTGGCAACCGAGGCATGCTCTTGAGATTCACGATGAGTGGTGGGACGACTGGTCAAGAGACTCCAATCAAAACATGATTGACGACAGACTTGAGTGGCTACTCGAACAGCCAACTGAGTTCTATTCCAGTTGGTGGAGAATGGCAGATGCTGGTAATGCAAGAGTATTCGTCGATTATGACCACCACCCCTCTTCAGCCGACGTCGAGGCGATTGAAGAGCTGGGCGTAGAAGTCACGATGCGCCCGGCATATTTGGACAGTCTGATCGCCACTGTCCCGATTGAACTTCTCCACCACAATTCGCCAATTCTCGACTTACCCGGAGTTGTCATGCTAGAAGATCTGGGCTTGGCTGAAACCCACATGAACGAAGCAGCCCCAAATATGGGGGTTGATCAGGTATGGTCCCAGTATGGCTACGATGGAACGGGAGTCACTATTGCTGTTCTCGATACTGGAGTAAGAGGAGACCATGAGGGCCTCAACGATATGGATGATGAGATTACATTAGGTTGCGATCAACCTGATCCAGATCCGTTTAATCCAACTCCGATTACAATAGACTGCGACCCAAAGATATCGGCATTCTATGACGCTGTAATCACTGACTCTGAACGTCCAGCAAGCGAATCGTACGATTCAGGGACTCATGGCACACATGTTGCAGGTATCGCTGCTGGCACAGGCGGCGGACAAGAGGCGCCCGACGGCTCCAGGTACGTGGGAGTCGCACCAGGTGCATGGGTGGTCAATATCCTTGCATGTTGTGAGGGCGATATCCAAGATGTGATAGAGGGCGCACAGTGGGCAATCGAGAATAAGGATTCCAAAGGCATAGACATCCTAACTTCTTCACTTGGCGAGCAGCAGTTAGAGGCCCATTTCGACAATGACGGCTCATCAGCATGGAGCCAGCAGATGGATGCAGTCGCAGCATCGGGAATTATCACCTTCCTTTCGGCAGGAAATGAATTCGGCGGCGCAACTTTAGCCGGCTGCAACACCATTGACAGCCCAGGCGATGCAAACCTCCCCATTACAGTTGCAAGTCTGGACAAAGATCTCGGTTTAGCCATCTATTCAAGCAGAGGCTACACCTCTGACGGGCGAGTCAAGCCCGATGTCTCGACAATAGGATCTAACATAATGGCCCCCGACGCTGCTACTTCTGATGGCTATACGAGTAAATCTGGAACTAGTATGGCAACTCCTCTCATGGCGGGTATAGCCGCTTTGATGGTCGAGGCGAATCCCGATATCGATCACGAGCAGGTCAAGTCCATCGTGAGCGCCCTCTCGATAGAGCGCGACATCCAACTTCTCGATGATCCCGGTTTCAACGACTGTAGCATCCTGGAAACCCGTCCAGATAATGAATTCGGATACGGTCAGGCGGATCCTCTGTCATTTGTTCAGGCAGCAGGCGCAATAGACGCCTCTCTCAATGTTTCAATGAATCTCGAAACATTAGACCACCTAGGTAACGAGTCTAGGATTTCTGGCACTTCGACAGGAGGCGTTCCAGGCGTCGGATTTGTACAGGTGATGGTCGGAGGCGGCGATTGGAAGCAGGCAGCCGACTTATCCTCTGGGGGAGATTGGTCATCTTGGAACATCAAGCTCGACCCTCATATCGAGTCAGGCAACTCGACAGTGTATGCACGGCTGGTGATCAGTGACGATAGGATGTCCCCTGTAGATGCCCGAAGAGTGGTTCTAGTGGACGAATTAGCAAGCTCAAGTGGAGGCTCCGGAGGCCAGTCGTCCGTCGGGGCATACGTATTCTTCATCCCCTTCCTCGCAACTATCGTACTTCTTGGATGGACCGCCCTGAGGGAAGATTGGTCCACAAACCCTGTGAGAAAGCAAGAAGAAAATGATGAGGAAGATGAAGAGTCTACAATTTCCTCAAATTGGCGAGAAGATCCAATCGGATCGTTGACGGGTGGCATTGGAAAATTCATTGACGAAATCAGACGGGGAGGCGCTCTCACCGAGAATGGAACGAAGAGACTCCTGACGCTATGCATACTCTACTTTGCTCAGGGCCTTCCATGGGGCTTTGCCAGTGTCACCTTTGCAGCATATCTAGTTGACAATGGCGTTCCGGTTGGCGACATTGCAATACTTTTCGCTACAGTTGCGCTACCTTGGACATTCAAGTGGATATGGGGGCCTGTCGTAGATGCCGTGAACATACCCCGATACGGCGCCAGGAGGCAATGGGTCCTCATAGCTCAAGCGGGCATGGTAGTGACTCTAGGAACGCTGCTCCTAGTGCCCGACTTGAATGCTGAGATAGACCTCGTCACACGTCTGTTGTTCGTACACAACATATTCGCCTCCTTGCAGGATGTCGGAACCGATGCGTTGGCCGTTGAGATACTTGAGCCAAACGAGGTGGCTAAGGCCAACGGCTTCATGTTTGCAGCAAAGAGAGCCGGAATCATAGTTGGCGGTGCAGTACTCGGGGTATCGGTCACTCAAATCGGAATAAGCGGCGTCATTGCCATTCAACTCATACTCCTTTCCTTGATATTGCTCGTCCCACTTACCATGGTTGAGAAGCCAGGCGTCAAATTGTTCCCTTGGTCCAAACCGGATGAAAGTCAGTGGTGGGATGATTTAGATGATCAAGGCGACGCACAGGGTATTGACGCTGACGGCCCTGAGATATCGGGGCCATGGCTAGAAGAGAAGAGATTCAAGATCGCTCGGAAGGTCGGAGTTACGCTAGACAGTAGAAGAATTTCTATCTCTGCATTCTTTGCGATAGCGGCTCTGTTTGTGTGGATAGCTGGATTTGCAATAGATGTCTTCACTATCGATTTCGAGGCGGGCGATAAAATCAGGCAGATTACCAATCCGGTGAGTTATGTCTTCTTCGCCATATCATTTGTCGCCTTTGCTCTTTCCTCCGGGGGGATACTCGCATCGGAAGACTACCCGGTGACGAATCCATTGACACGTCTCCCTGAGGGGACGAGACGAGGCGTCGCTGAAACCTCATTCTACCTCACAAAGGCGTTCTCCGTCCGTTCTGCTCTTCTGTTGATCGGACTCTGCCTACTCTCGGAACTCTACATATTCGTGGGCCCAATTGTGATTGACATCTTCATCAATGAAGCAGGCTGGTCACAGGCAAAGTATAACGGAATAGTCGGGGGAATCGTCGTATTCGGCGCTTTAATCGGACAAATTTTCGGAGGTTTGCTTGGCGATAAATTCGGCGTCAGGAGAGTTGCAATGGTCGGATTCACTGTGCTGGCCCTTGCGAATGCATGTTTCGCACTCCTCGAACCCTTCTGGTCTAACACCTCGATAATGACGGTCTACCTGATTATGCAGGCGTTTGTCGGTGGGATGGCGTGGATATGCATCATATCGCTGAGTATGAGGCTGACTTGGAGCAAGGTGGGGGGAACTCAATTCACAGCATACATGTCCTTGTTCAACCTCTCAGGCGTCTTTGCATATACTCTAACAGAGAGGATGATTTCGATATTTGACTACAAGTCCGCTATCTATATCGGTGCTGCTTTGACCCTCATAACCGTGTTCATGCTCGTATTCATTGATGAGGATGAGACTGACAGGGTCCTCGAGGACGATGACACACATTCAGAAGATGAACCAGAAATATACGAACCAGTCCTAGGCGATGTGATGATCGATGAAAAGCCCGCTCCATCAGTTTGAGGGAGTCGAAACCGACTTCTTAGTGTTCTCAAAGACAATATGTGGCTATTGCGTGGCTGCAAAGAGACTCCTAGACGCCTCTCACCTGTCCTACACAGAAGTCAATCTAGATGACAATAACCAGTTACGATCCGACTTGATAATGACCACAGGACACAGGACGGTGCCGATCATTTTCGATATGAGGGCGGGAATAACATTCATTGGAGGATTTGATGAATTGAAGAGATATCTTTAGCCGCCTTCCGACATAATTCTAACCGCATCGATAAGAGAGTCCTTCTGACGCAGGTCGACCATATGTCCCTTTTTATGGCGGAGACGAACCACATTCCACCCAGCGTCTTCGAATATCGAGGCTAGCTTTTCGCCATCATCAATATTCACGAGATGGTCTCTTTCACCGTGCATCCATACCATGGATCTGGGACGAATTGAATTGAGGGTCTTCTGAAGCTGCTTGCTTCGCAATGTCAAGGTGGATAGAAGTACGAGTCCGAGAATACGCTCCTCGACGCTTGTCTCAAGCATCGCTGAGGCTATAGCGCCACCTTGAGAGAATCCTCCAACGATCAGCTTCCCTTCGGGGAGACTTCGCTCGAGTTTTTTCATCGACACTAGAATCTGATCATCGACTGCTGTCTTGACACCCTCTTCCCGGACCCACCAGGCTCGTCCACTTCTCGGATGCACATATGTGCCCTCAGGACAGACAACGCCCCAATTATCCGGGGCAAGAGATTCAGCCAAGGGCCTCATCTTCGAAGATGTCCCAGTCATCCCGTGGAGCATCGCTAAATGGCGCATAGCAGCCATTTCAGAGACTCCACGAGTATCCTATCCCCCCGGCGATCATTATGCCGAGCTCGGTCTGACCTGTGAAACTAGCTGTGAGGGTATACTCTCCGCTGGGTGACGGAATGGTCCCCAAGGTCCCGGACTCCGATGACCCCGGCCCCCAGAATCTTTCGAGCACCGATGAAGAAGTATGGTCCCGCAAGGTCAGTGTGATGCTGGAACCCCCTCCGCCTGCAGACGCATCCATCAGGTAGATCATCTCGTCCCATGATCCATCATTGGGATGATCTTGAACAAGAAACGAGTCTTCTACATCCCCACTCGGGCTATCATTTTCATAATCTCTGGAAAGAAGATCCTTCCCTCTCATGAAATGCACTTCCCCCGTATGGTCAGTGCCACTTTGAGCAAGGGTGATTCTTAGTAATTCGAGGCCCTCAGAATCCTTTCTGACAAACGAGGTGATGAATTTTACAGACTCATCGTAAGTATATGTCAAGACGCCCCCATCTGATCCTGTTGCAGTCACATGTGCTCTTTGACCATCTAGGGTCGATTGGGCCTCCCAATCTACGTCAAAAAGAGAAAACTCCCAGTACTTGGTTGAAAGCGGGAATGAGAGCACAGGTTGTTCAAATCCATTTTCAAAGACTCCCAATGTCGAATGTGTGATTCTGCCAAGGAATGGGTTGTGGTTCAGAACAGCATGCCTTCTAGCCTCTTCTTCTGAAGATATCCCGAGCATATATGCAGTTCCGCCCTCCTCTTCATCGACTGTAGCAACCACGAGGCGCGCAGAGTCGTCATAGAATTCTGGTGTTGTGAAAGTGAATAGCCACCAGTCACCGATTTCCCATTCGGGAACTTCGAGATCGTCACTTCCCCCCAGTATGCTGTTTGTAGAGCCGACGCATCCTTGTAGAGCAATGGAAAGCACAACTAAGGCAGATAGCAACTTACGTCCGACCATACCCCTCGGGAGGGCGCATGCCGGAAAGCGATTTCCCGTACTCGACCAAAGAAGCCCAATCTCCCCGCTCATGCAATAAGGCCGGCGATAACAACCGATACGATTGACATCAACTTGATCAGTATATTCAGCGAGGGTCCACTGGTATCCTTGAATGGGTCGCCAATGGTATCTCCCACAACCGCAGCGGAGTGGGCATCATCACCTTTCTCAGCACCAGGAATCTCGCCTTGCTCGATAGCCTTCTTGGCGTTGTCC
>DAVB01000005.1:59975-69754 GCA_002505455.1 Euryarchaeota archaeon UBA52
AGCCTCGTCGCCTTTCTTAGCGCCTTCGATGTGGTTCTGTTCGATAGCCTTCTTGGCGTTGTCCCATGCTCCTCCAGCGTTTGCCATGAATAGAGCCATCAGTACGCCAGTTGCTGTTGCACCAGCAAGAGTGCCTCCAAGAGCTTCGGGCCCGAGCACATACCCTATTGCAACAGGGCTTCCAATTGCAACTAATCCGGGCATAATCATCTCACGTAGAGCTGCCTGTGTAGAAATATCGACGCATGTCGCACTGTCTGGCTCAACACCCTCGCGACCCTCCAATAGGCCGTCAATCTCTCTGAATTGTCGACGGATTTCAGTGATCATATCTTCCGCTGCGCGCCCTACTGACTTCATTGTCATAGCAGCTACAAGGAATGGTAGAGCACCACCGATTAGTAGACCAATCACAACTTCTGGATTGGTTAGGGAAAGGTCTGCTGCCTTGAGTCCTGCACTGGTCTTGTAGGCAGCAAATAGTGCCAGAGCAGTTAGTGCTGCACTCCCTATTGCGAATCCCTTTCCTATTGCAGCGGTAGAGTTTCCTATCGAGTCTAGGCCATCAGTGATTTCTCTGACTTCCTTGCCCAGTCCCGACATCTCTGCGATCCCCCCCGCGTTGTCGGCAACCGGCCCGTAAGCGTCCACCGTCATGGTAACGCCAACCGTGCCCAGCATGCCCATAGCGGCCATCGCAATCCCGTAAAGACCAGCATTCCCGCCGCCCATTACATCGTTAGCGAAGTAAATGCCGCCAGCCATCAGAAGAACTGGGACGAAAACCGATTGCATACCCACGGCTAGCCCTGCAATTGCATTTGTTGCACTTCCAGTCTTCGATGCCTCTCCGATATACGGTATGGCACGTACTTTAATCCCAAAGACAGGTTCTATTCCAGTGTAGTATTCAGTAACTAATCCAATTAGAATGCCAACTAGTGATCCGATCGCCACTGCTTGAATCACAGTTGTGTCTAATTCCAAGAAACTCAGAGCAAGGTATCCTCCTCCGATGAATAATGCTGCCCCAATGAATGTGGTATTTCGCAAAGCGGCCCCAGGGTGCATATTTTTCATTCCACCAATAGAGAACACTCCGATGATTGAAGAGATGTACCCGACAACAGCCAAAGCAATTGGTATCATTAGGTAACTCCCACCCAGATCATCGCTGGCTTGTGCGATTACCATCGCAGCGATGATTGAGCCTACGAATGACTCGAAAATGTCAGCACCCATCCCAGCAACGTCACCAACATTGTCGCCGACATTGTCGGCAATTACTCCAGGGTTACGAGGATCATCCTCGGGAATACCAGCTTCTACCTTGCCAACGAGGTCTGCACCAACATCCGCAGCCTTGGTGTAAATGCCGCCCCCGACACGAGCGAAAAGTGCCATAGAGGATGCACCCATTCCGAATCCTGCAACGTTCTCAACGGAAAGGAAACCCTCCCCGCCAACTGGATCCGTAAGGTAGTACATCAGGGAAATACCGAATAGGCCCAATCCCCCTACTGCTAGCCCCATCACTGCTCCACCGTTGTATGAGGTGGTAAGAGCGGCCGCTTGACCGCCGTTAGCAGCAGCCTGTGCCGTGCGCCCATTCGCGCTGGTGGCAGATTGCATCCCGCTGAATCCAGCTGCTACACTACATAGCGCACCGATGATGAAAGCGACCATGGTTTCCATGCCAAGGCCGTTGTCTTCGCCACCTGCGAATAACAGTGCGGCAACAACAACGATGAATATTGATAGCATCTTATATTCGGCCATGAGGAAAGCCATTGCTCCATCTTGAATTCTTCCAGTGATAGTGGCTACTGTTTTGTTTTCAATCTCGATTGAATCTACCTTTCGATATAACATGAAAGCTATGAGCAGACCAAATATTCCTGCTCCCATCCCCATGATTCCAATTTGTTCTCCGTCCATAATATCACCAGTTAGGTTGAGATTCCGACCTAGGTTCGGTATTTAAGCCGATATCCACTAGCAGGCAAATTAGTCACCACAATACCTCAATTGTTTCATAGCCAACCCCCCTTCCAATGAATAGCATGGCGGATATAGACCCCCAGATGATTCTCGATTCTGTAGGCCCGGTTCAGGCCATCTTGGATGCTCATGACGGGGTAGTTAACGTCATGGATACATCTGGCGGAGTCATTACCATCTCTTTGGAGGGTGGTTGCACCGGATGCTCCTCAACTCCAATGACTGCGATGCAGATATACTACTCCTTGATGAAACTCGATCAAGTCAATGACGTGATCTTCGTAAATGGCGAACTCCCTGCTTACATGAGGTCATTCATCAATCAGAAACTTGGTATCGAACAGTAGTGTATTCATCAATGTCCAAGGCCCAATGGCACTGATTCACTCATCACGTTCCTCTGCCCGAAGGCGACGAATTTGATGAGGATTAACCTCTCCTTGTACTTCTTTCCCCTTTAGATTGAGGCTGGAAGCAGCGGCCAGGACCAGCGAGAAGATTGCCATGGGCCTCGCCGCATTGCGAGAACCCCACAGATCACCTCCAAGGTAGTGGAGCAAGAAAAGAAGAATACTTGCAAGTATACAGAATGTCATTATGGTACGCTGGCCTATTATTTCTGCTTTCTTGGAACGTGCGATAGTTCCAATACTCATCCAAAATATCGCAGCGATCCCGCATAGACTCACCGACAGAGTCTCGAGTATGTTGACCAGACTCATGGCGCCCCCTCCAGCAACATGTCTGTGAAACTTTCCGGGATGGATGCAATCCACACAACGATAGACGACCTCCTCAACAGACGCTCATGGTGCGCGTCAGAGGGTGGGGTTTGCCAAACACTCGTCGCGAAGCCCCTCCTTATTTTACAAAGAGTCAGATTGTAACAGTTTTCGATCAAGTGGCAATCCTGCTAGAACTCGACGGAGCAAATCCATTCAGGGTGAGGGCATATCAGAATGCAAGCAGAGCTCTTGGACAGATGAACCGTCATTTGATGGACGTCATCGAATCAAATGCCTTAATTGAAATCAAAGGAATAGGAAAAGGACTCTCATCCCTAATAGCGGATGTTGTGATGACTGGTGAGTGGGGGGACCTACAATCCCTCTACGACAGGGTCCCGCCTGGTTTAGTTGAGATGGTGGGCATACCGGGTTTGGGGCCAAAGAGGGCTAGGATATTGTCCAAGGAACTTGACGTCTCATCAATAGAATCTCTAAAATCTGCATGTGAGAACAATCTGGTGGCCTCTTTGCAAGGTTTCGGAGAGAAAAGCCAACAGAGATATCTCGAGGGCATCGATCTTTTCCGCAGAAATCAGGGCAGAACTAGATTGGATGTGGGTTTGAGATTCGGCCTCGCTCTAGAAAAGAGAATTTCGGAAATTCATGGAGTTGAGAAGGTACAACTCGCGGGAAGCGCAAGACGTAGGAGGGAGACAATCGGAGATCTCGATATAGTGGTGGCGACCAGCCCAGAGAATCGTAATTCAGTGATTCAATCGATACTCGACTTGCCCGGGATCGCAGATATCAAAGGCTACGGGGAGTCGAAGATCAGCCTCATCCTCGAACAGAGCGTTTTGAATTCCTCATTCCCAACTGGCAGCCTCGACAATGCCCTCAATGAGGCCATTCTTGATCGCTCCGAAGATGCAACCATAGACGCCCAGGTCAGAGTCGTCTCACCTGAGACGTTCCCATTTACATTGGCATACTTTACTGGCTCAAAAGAGCACAATATACGCATGAGACAAATTGCAATAGATAACGGATTAAGACTCAGTGAATTCGGACTGATCCCCGAGCAACTTGCTGGGGATTTGAAAGGCATGGATGCGGCTATACACACACTTCCATGTAAAAATGAAGCAGACATATATTCCAAGCTCGGTCTTCAATGGGTATCTCCTGAACTTAGAGAAGATATGGGGGAGATTGAAGCAGCTTCGATGAATGGGATCCCGCACCTCATTGAATCGAATATGATTAGAGGCGCACTCCATAACCACACAGTTGCATCTGACGGATCTTGTACTCTGGAGGAAATGGCATCGGCAGCAATGAATCTAGGTTGGGAGTATCTTGGAATTGCGGAACATTCCCCTGCACTGAATATCGGAGGTCGAAGCATAGGGGTAGACCCGGTTGAGGTATCAATTCAAGGCGATCTGATTCGTGCGTTAAATGAGAAATGGAAAGATGAGGGTGAAAAATTCAGGATATTCCACGGCACTGAATGCGACATCCTCCCAGATGGAAAGTTGGATTATTCGCCAGATGTTAGAAACCAATTCCATCATGTGATAGGTTCAGTACATGCCATCGGCTCATGGAAATCAAGAGACGAACAGGACAATACAGATGCGATAATCAAAGCAGTGGAAGATCCAACCTTCACAATACTGGGCCACCCGACGGGACGTATCCTTCAAGCTAGAGACGGATTCCCTATTGATATGATACAGATTATCGAAAAGATGGGCGAAATCAACTCAAACGGCACACTCAAGGCTATAGAAATCAACGCATCTCCATTCCGTCTTGATCTCGATTGGAGGCTCTGTAAGGTCGCTAAAGAGAATGGTGTCCCCATCGTGATTAACCCGGACGCACACAGTGCAGAAGGCCTTTCCGATCTCTCATATGGTGTAGATATAGCACGCAAGGGATGGCTGTGCGCAGAAGACGTCCTCAATACTAGATCCGGTGATGAGCTAGATGAGATTCTTGGAGCATAACGAATCCTCTTATCCCACCTCTTCTGTCAGTACACAATGGGACTCGGGCGAGCACTCGTTTTTGCATCTGTTATGGTATTGCCTGCATTCGTAGCCGGGTTGGCCGCGTGGATTCTTTTTGGAGGCAGTGAGTCGTGGCAAGATTGGCAGTATTTGACTTGCTATGCAGTTCCCGGGGCGCTAATTACGTCTGCATTCATAATGGGGTATAGAGGGTCTAGAGAGGTAGAGCAATGAGGCGAATTGACAAGGCCCGGAGAATCAGCGAAATCCTCGAAAATCTGTATCCTGACACCCCTATACCACTTGATCACACGGATCCATATACTCTGCTAGTAGCAGTCATGCTTTCTGCACAGACGACTGATAAGAAAGTGAACGAGGTCACTCCCGGGCTTTTTGAACTCGCATCAAAACCTTCTGCAATGGCCGCTCTGGATGTGGAAGATATACAATCAGCAATACGACAAGTAGGATTGGCGCCAACTAAGGCAAAAAACCTCAAGAAAATGGCCGAGATTATCGTCGATAGAGGAGGGATAATTGAGCCAAATTGGGACTACCTGGAATCCCTCCCTGGTGTCGGTCACAAGACTGCCAGCGTCGTAATGGCCCAAGCTTTTGGGATACCGGCATTTCCTGTTGACACACACATACACCGCTTGGCTGCTAGATGGGGTTTATCCAGAGGCACTACGGTCGAACGAACTGAATACGATCTGAAAGCCATTTTTCCGAAGTCTACATGGAACAAAAGACACTTGCAAATAATCTTCTTCGGCAGGGACCACTGCCCCGCAAGGAGGCACGATCTTTCGAATTGCATGATTTGCGGATGGGCTGCTACAAAGAAGAGAATGATGGAAGAAATGAGGCGTTAATCTAAGATCTGAATAACACCATCAACCCGAGTACTGAAACAGACGTCCCGGAAGCAAGTATGAACGGCCTGTAATCTTCCAATTTCTGCATATTTTCTCTTGCTTCATCGCATCTACCTTCATCCCAATCAGTAATTTGAGCTATTGTCCCGACGGTCGTATCGCAGTTTTCTTCAATCCCTTCTTCATAGAGACCAATTGCATAACCGCTGCCCGCCCAAGCAAGAAGCAATATTCCTCCTATCAGGATTAGTATGACTGAGAACACCTTCGACAGTTTGCCCATGCCCGCCCCTGCAGCATCAACGATTCAAACGTTCTTGCGTCTTTGCCGCAAAGCCTCGGCTGCTACGACCGCCAGCGGGGCTTGAAGATTGTATGACGGCACAAAACCCCGCATCGGAATTTTCACTATGGAATCACACTCTTGAAGCAGGTCTGCCGAGATGCCATGTCGTTCCCCGCCTATCACGAGCATACACCGACCTTTCAAGTCGGCATCCCAAGGCTCCACGTCTCCCGAATCTTCAATCCCAATTATTCGGTAGTTGTGAGCCCTAGCCAAATCGGATGCTTCGCGCCAACTCATCCACTTGACAGGAATGAAACGGTCGGCTTTCATCGAAGCTCTTGAAGATGCCTTTCTCCCATCGGAATTAAGATCAGCATCTACAAACACAGCAGAGCCTCCACTAACTTCGATTGTTCTGATTGCGAATCCGATATTAACGGGATACTGAGCCCCCGCGAGTAACCAAATCAAACCTCCAGATGCCATTATCTCGTCGATACTTGCAGAAGGATCCCTATGAAGTAGACCAAGCGCTTCTGGAGGATTCGAATTGAACGGCATATTAGCCATCCTTCTAAGATCATTCATCGAACCCTCAATAACCTTCAATTTACGTTTTGATGCTTCTACGAGTAACCTATCCAATGCTTCTGATTGAGCCTCCCTTAGAACAAGTATCCGAGTCACTGGTCGACCTTCTTCAATAGCAGTCAAAATAGGGTCTACACCTGAAATCTTCAGGGTTTCAACCATCTCATTCACCCTTGTCCCACTCTATCGGTTGAATTATCTCATTTCTACGCATGAAGGGAAGGGTAGTTGTCGGATTATCATAAACTGCCAGTATGGCTTCCGAATGGGCAGTAAATCCATTATTCTCGATCATTGAGAGTAATTTGCTCATCATTCTCAAGCTCTTTCTGCGGTGGGAAAGGCCCGAGAATTTCAGGGCTGCCATAAACCCCCCTTTGACGTGGAGTAATTCAACCCCCGAGTCGTGTGGTTTTGGAAGATCACCCATCATGTACTTCGAAGGCATAGTGAATGCCATAACCGAGGAATCGCCCGATTCCCACATATGTACCGGTGCAGTCATTGCAATATTCTGGGATTGATCATTTCTTCCGAATATGTATGACGCAATACGCCTAAAGGCTCCAGTTGAATTACGATACCCCGTCCCCTCAGTGACCACTCTCGCTTGAATTGTATCGACGTATTTCCTTATCTCAAAACCATCACAAATCTCGATGATCTCAAATCCAGGCTCCTCAAGATTTTCAGACATCACAAAGCAACTCCGACTGACAAGATCACGGATTCTTGATGTAAATTGGAATTGGCTTCATCTTGTGGGAGTTGGACTTATGCAGTTTTTGGTAGATCTCCATCACTTCCTTTTGGCGATCGGAGAAATCTTCTCGTCGAGCCCCAGCAACTTGCTTCATCGCCCATTCGAGCTCATCATACGTCGCGCCGATTTGATCTTCATCTGTCCTACCATCTGCCCACAAACCGTCGTTCGGAATCGAATTTCTTATGTCTTCAATTACACCCATTTCCTCGGCCAGAGCGTAAACCTCTGATTTCAATAAATCCGCAATAGGCGAAATATCGACTCCTCCGTCCCCATATTTTGTATAGAACCCCACTCCAAAGTCTTCCACTTTGTTTCCTGTCCCGACCACGATGCCCTTTCTGGAACCGGCTATGGCGTAAAGTGTGGTCATTCGTAATCTCGCTCTAGTATTGGCCAATGATATCTCGGATATCTCAAGACCATCAAGAGCATTTCCAACATACGAATCATAAGATTCGGTTAAGTCAACCAGATGGCTGTTGACATTAGCCCATCCAGACTCTAACCATTCTATGTGGCGCTTCGCCATGCTGTATTGGGATGAGTCTTGATGAATTGGCATATTGACTACGATTGTTTCTAATCCAGTTTTAGCACACAGTGTGGAGGTAACAGCAGAGTCGACGCCTCCTGAAACGCCCACAACTAGGGCGGATATACCATTTTCATCTGCATACCTTCTGATCCACTCCGAGATGTCCTCGCAGAGCCGTCCCCAATCTTCCACGTACTTCCGTATGAGCTGGCTGCTAATGGACTATTGTACTCAACCGAGACATATGGGGAATCATTTCTCTCGGGGGACATTGAAATCAATTGCCCCGGTCGGCAGGCTTGATGGAGTCTGAGCAGGGGGGCCGCCTTGATCCCGTGGCGCTGGAAAATGATCTCATCCGACTATGGAATGATGAAGGGACATTCCAGTCGTCTATAGATGGGAGAAAGGCCTCTGGAAAGCCATTCATATTTCTTGAAGGCCCCCCTACAGCAAATGGTAAACCCGGGATCCACCATGTCCTCTCTCGACTCTACAAAGATATGGTCTGCAGGTGGAAGACAATGGAGGGGCATGTGGTTGAGAGAAAGGCGGGATGGGATACACACGGACTGCCTGTCGAGATCGAAGTTCAGAAACGATTGGACTTGATGTCCAATGAGGCAATTGAGGCATACGGGATGGAGGCATTCAATGAAGCATGCAAAGAGAGTGTCTGGACCTATGAGCAGGCATGGCGTGAAATGACTGAGCGAATGGGTTTCTGGGTCGATATGGACAATCCATACGTTACCCTTCACGACGATTACATCGAATCAGCATGGTGGTCGCTGAAGCAAATGCACGACAAAGGCCTGTTGTTCAGAGGTCACAAAGTATTGCCATACTGCCCTCAGACGGGTACTTCATACTCCAGCCACGAGGTGGCTCTGGGGTACAAGGAAGTTTCAGAACCAGCGGTCTTCGTCAAATTTCAGCTTGTTGATGATGAGGCGTCTATACTAGCATGGACGACCACGCCTTGGACATTGCCTGGAAATGTCGGTCTAGCCGTCGGCCCAGAAGTAGATTACGTCCGCGTTAGAATCACAGAACCCCCTTCTGGCGCATGGGACGGAAGAGGAGGCGCAGAGGTGGGCGAAGAGATGATCCTGGCAAAGGATCTGATGGGACACGTCCTTAGACACAAGGTGGAAGTCGTATCTGAGATCAAAGGCTCCGATCTCGAAGGTAGGAAATATATCTCGCCCTTTCCCGGGGCCATCGATGGGGACGATCATCCCGCTGCTTGGACCGTGGTCTCTGCAGACTTTGTGACGACTACGGATGGAACTGGAATAGTACACACTGCGGTTATGTACGGCGAGGACGACTACAATCTCGGAATAAAGGCCGGATTCCCAGCACAGCATACTGTGGACATGGATGGACGATTCTTCGACGGAACACATCCCGAGCTCGATGGAAGGTACGTCAAAGAATGCGATGATTCCATTATCAACCTTCTACAATCTTCTGGCAGACTCTACAGGGAGCATCAGTACGTACACGATTATCCTCATTGTTGGAGGACCGACCACCCACTCTTGTACTATGCGATGGATAGTTGGTTCGTTCGTATGACTGCTGTTAGAGATTCAATAATGGAGCACAACGATTCCGTCGAATGGGCCCCACCCTCGACAGGAACAGGCAGAATGGGCGAGTGGCTTTCCAACTTGAAAGACTGGGCAATAAGTAGGGAGAGGTATTGGGGGACCCCAATACCTGTTTGGATATGCAGCGATTGCGGCCACGAGCATTGCGTCGGTAGCCGTGATGAGATGGAGGCTATGCTGTCTGAAGGATCCAACATGCCCAAAGAGCTGCATAGGCCGTATGTTGACGATGTCAAACTCATCTGTCCATCCGATGGGTGCTCGGGAGAGATGGCCCGTGAGCCATATGTCATGGATTGCTGGTTTGATTCTGGATGTGCTTCGTTCGCACAGTGGCACTATCCATTC
>DAVB01000046.1 GCA_002505455.1 Euryarchaeota archaeon UBA52
TCATACACCGAATCTTGAACTCTTGAGACATCGCCATTCCATCGTGCTTGGGGCGGAGATCTTTACGATCGAGAATACTGCGTCTGAAGACCCACATGCCGCTCTGTGAATCTGAAATGGGTGCAAAGAAGAGAAGCCTGGTGAAGAATGTGAGAGTCTTATTCCCAAGACTATGGAGCATTGACATTGATCCATCTTCTGCCTTTGATAGCCTGTCGCAAGTGATGAAATCCAAATCTTCTTCGATTAGCATCTTGACCAGAGAAGGAATCTCTTCTCCTGGATATGTGCAGTCAGCATCCATTGTCACAATTATATCTGCATCCGAGAGAGCGAATCCCGTTCTGTAGGCTCGTCCATATCCTCTCCTCCCTTCCAAGTGAACTCTGGCACCCACCTTCTCTGCCAACTCTCTTGTTTTGTCCTCCGAGTTTCCATCTACAACTATGAATCCAAGCTCACGACACCATTCTCCAGTGGGCACCGATTTTATCGTATCGACTATGGCTGCCTCTTCGTTCCTAGTCGGTATCACAATATCGACGCGCACATCCACGCTGCCCCCGGCCATGCCCGTTCCACTGAATTCCTCCACTTAACGACTGGTGGTTACTCTTATCCCGGCGAACACTTCATCTCTTTGCACCTTGAGTGTGTGCCATGAGTGGCGACACGCGGCTAGGCACGAGCGGACTAAGATTACGCACTGCGACCAACTTGGCTGTTCTGCTTTTCGTCGTAATAATCGCTATCAAGCAACTTTCTACAATCATACAGCCAATGGTTGTAGCCGTTTTCCTATTTTTCGCAATACGCCCTCCCGCATCGTGGCTTGAAGACAGATTTGGCCACCCATTATTGTCGTACAGCGCGATCCTAGTCGCTTTCCTCGGCGGGATACTTCTTGTTAGCCAGATACTTTACTCTAGCTTATCTGAATTCTCTAGTGAGGTCGACAATTTATCTCCAATATTCAATGAAAAAATTGAGTGGCTAGAAGGGATGGATTTGTATGGCTATAGCATAGACCTCGCTGGTTTGAAGACTGTGATATCGATTGAAGAGATCAATCGTTTAGTTACAGAGTTCATAGGGTCCCTAGCCTCATTCACTGCGAATCTCCTAACAGTTCTGATATTCCTGGCTTTCATCATTCTGGAGGCCGAATCGCTTCCAAGAAGAATCATGGCCGCCTTCCCCGAGGAATCAACACGATTCGATAATATCGCCAGCAAGGCGGAGCGTAACATCAACGTGTACATCAAAACAAAGGCTACCGTTGCATTCGGGCAGGCAGTAATTGCAGGTATTGCATTGACTCTATTCGACATACCCGGGGCATTCATCTGGGCTTTCTTGGTGTTCCTTCTAGATTTCATACCCTATCTTGGGGCATTCCTCTCATTCATACCCCCGGTGATTCTTGCATTCATCATACTGGAACCAGCCGGCTTCCTCGCGGTCATATTCATCCTAGTCGCAAATCAACAGCTTTGGGGCAGCATCGTAGAGCCCCAGTTGGCCGGCCAGAGACTGGATATGTCGCCCATAGTCCTCCTGTTCTTGGTGGCTTTCTGGTATTGGGCTTGGGGCCTTACGGGAATGATCCTCGGCGTACCTTTGGCAGTCATAATGAAGATTCTACTCGAGTCGGATGAGCGCACACTGCCAATTGCAATTATGCTATCGAGAAACCCACCATTATCTGTGGACGACGACAATCATGTTTCCATCAGTCGAGACTCTGAGTAGTGACGATTCTGAGATATTGTGTAACCCTCTTGTTGAGAGTGAGAAAAACTCGTCTTCAATCGACCATCTACCACCTTTCAGCGTAACAGATTCACAAGGCTCGAGAGCAAAGAGTGAGAAGCGTTTCCCGGGTTCGATTTTGATTAAAAAATCAACAGAACCGGGAGCAACTCTGTAACTCACAGTTTGGCTGGAGTGGAGCCTAATTGTGACTTCATCCGGCGTCTCAGCGACCGAACCCCATATTCCTAGTTGATGACCTTCGCATCCGCCTTCTATCCCAATCACATCCATCTCATTATATCCTTTCTTGCACAGATATCGAATTGCCTTAGAAAGATCGCTGGACTCCTGGCTTTCCAGTTGAATCTTCTCTACACCCTTGTGTGAATTTTCCGTTGAGTCCAAATCACCGAGAATAAGGTCGACTTGGAAACCAGCCCTTTGTGCCCGATCACTGCCCCCGTCAATTCCCACTATCAGATCGGCTCCAGAGATAACAGATCTCTGAATGTCCGTAGATGGCCCATTGGAGTTAAGCCACAATACAGCGCGCATTACCTAGACCTCGGCGTGTATTTCCCATCTGTGACGAGGGCCCTGCCATCAATTTCAATCGTCGGTTTGATGAGGAGCCCCCTTACATTGGTTGTAACATTCGCAGAGCCGCCAAGACCCACATTATTTCCGAACGCAAACATGGCGCCCCCCCTCCAACATTGGTCTTCAAGAAGACCGAGACCTCTCTTAGCCCTCGGATTCATGCCGAAACTGAACTCTGAGAAGGTCCTCACAAGATGTCCCCTGCCCGATCTCATTTCTTCCGATGCCAACTCGAATTCCGATTCAATGTCTGCAGAAATAGGATCGCCAGTAGCGGACGATAGTAACCCGTCCCTGATCACAATCTGCAGCGGCTTCTCAAGCTCATTACCTTCCCATGACCCATCAAGAATGAGCCTTCCTTGAGCAGTACCCTCCTTTGGCATAACAAACACCCTTCCAGCAGGCAGATTTGTGACTTGGCCCGGGCGAGTGCAAATGCCCGTATCTTCCAGTATCCATCTACTTCCCGCTTCGAAGTGCAAATCAGTTCCCAGCGAACTTGTAATTCTGACTTTACGTGCTCTTCGAAGCCTAGATCCCATACTCGAGATCTCAGTCGACATCGCATTATGATCCGCTGTAAATCCGCCTTTGGCAAATGACTCAACCCCAACTCCTGGAATTGATGCAATTCTTGCACCTTCCCTCGAGGCAGTAGCCCTCGCCCTGGTGTGTGTCATCGATTTCGTGGTCAGGAGGAATATCACGTCCTGCCTCTTCATAAGATCCGATACAGGAGAAGGCGGCTCAATCCCTTGCTCTTCAAGTTCCGGCATCATCATCATCAGCACTCTTGAAGTAACTTCAGAAGACGCCTCATACACCGCTCTTGCAATTTCAGTCGTCTTGGTGTCGGTTACGATAAGCACGTTCTCATGTTCTCTAACTTCCAAGCATGAATGAATCACCGTTCTCGCAGATATCAGCAGGTCTTCCTCGCTAACATCTATTTCACTTGATTCAGGCACGCGCGCAACACCTCCGATATGCTGCTCGCTTACGGTCGACCTTGGTAAAACGTCTGTATCAAAATACGCCATCCATCAAAAAAACATCCCAGATAGATTATTTGGATTATAAATCCGAGAATAACTCATAATTTTTCAAATCATAATACCAAGCCGTTCATATCTTACTGCGCGCCGAGTTCCTTCTATGAAGCGCATCTCGACAATCGCTGTGATACTCGCTCTTCTGATGCAGGGCTGCCTCGCATCGGTGAATCCGGATGATGAAGCATGGCCTCTTGATGGCGATTATCCTAGACTCGAACTATCGGAAAAATCCAGATCTAGTGCCGTGCTGCAAAATTTCAACGACTGCGACTCGTTGCTACAGACGCTCCAAGAGAACCTCCTCGATGAGATGGCTGTTCGCCTCGACCAGGAATCCTACTGGCACTGGGCTAACCCGATGCTACGTGATTTTGGAGGAGTCTGGTTCGATGATGTCATGGCGGAAGGAGCAGATACCGCTCTAGACAGCGACACCGGAGCATCTCCTTCCAGAGAAGGCGAGTATTCAGGAACCAATAACCAAGAATCTGGTGTGGACGAGGCTGACTTCCTGAAGACAGATGGTTTCCACACATACATGCTCAATGGCCCATTGTTGTTAATCATGGAAATACCCGAATTCGGCCAGATCAGCCTCCTTAGTACGATGGAACTTGAAGGAAATCCGATGTCCATGATGATTGAAGGAGACACCATGGTGGTCGCCTCCTCCGTGTACGGATGGCAGCTTGAAGAAGGCCATCCCTTGGTAGAAATCCTCGCTAGGGAATACACCTATCCAAATTCTGACTATGTCTACAAACATTATCGATCCGATTTGGTAAAGTATTCAATCATCGACATAAGTGATAGGAATTCTCCTTCCATCCAGCATGAGATATACCTGGAAGGTTACTACAACACTGCTCGCTTGGTGGACGGTACCGTGCGAAGCGTTACTCATGCACAGATGGATGTCTGGGGCCTGGAGTACTATGTCGCTCTTCCAGACGAATACTGGTCGATTGAAGATGTGTACGAGCGAATGGACGTCTGGAATGCTTCTCTTCTACAGACATTGTCCGATAATCGTGACAGGATTCTGGCACTCACACTCGAGGATCTTCTCCCTCAAAGGTATGTGATGGATGGAGATAATGTGGTCACTCTGCCCTACTCTGTTAGTGAATGCAGCGAGTATGCAGCATCGTCGGATAGCGTGGCCCGGGGCTTCTTGTCGATTGCAACCTTCGACATATCGAATGATTATGTATCCATGGAGGTCGATCATATAGCATCGTCATGGGCCCACGTGTACGCTTCACCTGATGCGCTGGTTTTCGCTGAACCTGCAAATGACTGGTGGTGGTTTTGGGGCAATGATGAATATGAGGATGCAACTAATATCCACGTATTCGACATCTCCCAACCAGGAACCACGTCTTATGTCGCATCTGGAAGAGTATCTGGAACCGTCCAAGATCAATTTTCGATATCTGAGTTTCAGGGGGTTATCCGAGTTGCCTCAACCACCGATGCGTGGGGACGTTGGTGGATATCTGATTCTGTGACTTCGGAAACCGGCGAACCTGTATTCACCGGTCCTTCCAACAGAGTCACCATGCTGGAACCAACCTCATCTGGCGATTTAGATCAGATAGGCATAGTCGATGGAATAGCCGATGGAGAGAGGATTTGGAGTGCTCGATTCATGGGAGACAGAGCATACCTCGTTACCTTCGAAACCATAGACCCTCTTTGGGTTCTAGATCTGTCCGACCCTACAAGCCCCATAATACTGGGTGAGTTGGAGGTTCCTGGGGTGTCAACGTACATTCATCCTGTCGATGATAATACGCTCCTGACAATCGGAATCGGACCAGGTGATGACGGTCTCGGACTCGATTGGTCCATGACTCAAATCTCGCTCTTCGACGTCAGCGATCCAACGAACCCAACATTGGCCGACTCTCTCCCTATATCACCGGCTTATGCGGACGACGATTGTCAAAATATCCGCACCTGCGGGTGGTCTTGGTCATGGTCGGAAGCAACATACGAGCACAAGGCCTTCACATACTGGGCACCAGAAAATATGCTTGCAGTGCCCCTATCCACATATCGATACGTGTACGATGAAAATTACTACTACGGCGGTTATGAATATGTCTCCATGCTGAAGTTGATTCACGTAGATGCGGAGAATCTGAGCTTATCGGAACACGGCGAAATAGATCACTCCCCGTTCTATAACGACGATGAGGCGAATTGGTGGTTCCATAGTACCAGCATCCGCAGATCGATATTCATGGGGGACTACATCTATGCATTCTCGGCTCTGGGAGTAACAATCCATAACACTGCTGACCTAACTCATATGCAAGATATGCTAATCCCCGGATCGCACTATGCGGAAGATGTAGAGGAAGAAGAGTCAACTGAGTCTCAAGGTGAAGAAGAACCATGTTCCGATGGATCTGAAGGAGACTCCTGCTGAGATTAGAATCGGTTGAACTTCAATACCCTGCCAGTGGAACCGGGTTCAGCCACAGATATCCCTTTTAGAGACCCGCCCACCTCTCGTCTGTGAACTATCTCCCCATCTACTATGGTGTATATCGGCCATCCCGTCAGATCTCTTCCCGCATAGGGTGTCCATCTCACCTTCGTCCAGGTATCTTCATCTGAGATGATTCGATGTGTCTCTAGATCAACCAGCGTCAAATCAGCATCATACCCTTCTATGATTGAGCCCTTCTTCTCAATCCCGTAGACTTTTGCTGGACCCGCACACATCCAGCTCACTACGTCTGTGACGCTGCATTTCCCCCCTACCGCATGAGTGAGCATCACTGGTAGCGACGTTTCAACCCCCGGCATTCCAGCCGGAGCCCCGGGGAAACCAGCTGATTTGGCTTCCAAGGTATGCGGAGCATGGTCCGTCACAATGCAATCTATGGTGCCATCTTTGAGGCGCTTCCAGAGGGTTTCCCTATCCTCTGTATACCTGATTGGAGGATTCATTAGAGCCCTAACGCCCAACTCTTCAACGTCATCCTGATCAAAGGTTAGGTGCTGAGTACAAACCTCAGTTGTGATCAAATCACCTTTATTTGCGACTAACCAATCTGCTTCTTTGGCGCTGGTAAGATGTACGATGTGTAGACGATGGTCATAATCACGCGCCAGACCAGCGGCACGCTTCGTTGCAAGGAAAGCACACTCCACATCTCGGCACTCAGCGTGGGCTGCAATGTCCGTTCGATGCGCGTACTCGCTTATTCGAGTCTGAAGCCGAGACTCATCTTCTGCATGGGTTGCGATGATGCCCCCAGTATTCGAGAAGATATCTTCCAGATGTTTCTGCTCATGGACAAGCAGGTCTCCCGTACTACTTCCCATGAAAACTTTGATCCCACAAACACCATCCATCCCCTCTACGCTCTGCAAATCATCCACATTGTCCTTAGTCGCGCCGACAAAGAAACCATGATGAGTCACGGTTTTCTTGGCAGCCAAGTCAATTTTTGCTTCGAGGGTTGCCCGATTAGTGGCATTGGGTATGTTGTTTGGCATATCTAAGAATGCAGTTACACCACCAGCAGCAGCAGCACGACTCCCACTTCGAAGGTCCTCTTTTTCCGGCTGACCCGGTTCTCTGAAGTGCACATGCGGATCAATAACCCCTGGGAGTAGATGCAATCCCGTGGCATCGATAGTGTACTCGCCATTTTCCGGTTCTAACCCTCCCCCGGGAGCAATAGTGGCGATTGAACCATTAGTGACACGAAGGTCCCCCCTTGTTACCCTGTCAGGCAAAATTAACGATGCATTCTGAATCAGCATATGACCGGTCATGTGTGGTTCCAATGCTGCCGTAATGCAGCCATCACAATACTGTTTTCATCATTGGAATAAGATCCTGTCCCCCGCTCGCTTCAAATAAGCGATTGCTTAGCGAACAAGCAGCGGGTTGGAGTAGTCAGGTTATCTCGTCGGGCTCATAACCCGGAGACCGGTGGTTCAAATCCACCATCCGCTACCACATCCATTTCAAAGTGAACGTGAGTTGAAAGTGAATATTCGATAGACTCAAAGGCATCTATATGTTGAAAAATCTAATTTTAGTAAACAAGGGTCAATGCGTGTTTCATATACCCTCGTTGCTGAGAGAAGGCCATGGCGTCAAAGAAGACCACACAGAAAATCGAGGACGAAGAGATAGTAATCGATGCTGAAGAGGAAGAACCCGGCATCGAAGATTTACCAGGTGTCGGACCAGCAACTGCAGAGAAACTCAGAGAAGCAGGATTCGATGAACTCATGACTATTGCAGTCATGAGCCCGAAAGAACTTGGCGATCAAGCAGAGTTAGGCGAAGCAGTTGCATCCAAAATAATTGCAGGTGCTAAGAAGATGGCAAATGTCGGTGGTTTCGTAAGTGGCGTCTCTCTTCTCGAACGCCGCTCGGAAGTCCAGAAGCTGGTATCAGGGGCAGCTGCTCTCGACGAACTCCTCGGAGGAGGCTTCGAAACCCAGGCAATTGTCGAGGTTTTCGGAGAGTTTGGTAGCGGAAAGACGCAGATAGGACATCAACTGGCAGTAAATACGATTCTTCCAATTGCCCAGGGCGGATTTGATGGGGAAGTATTCTACATAGACACAGAAGATACATTCAGGCCCGAAAGGATCGCTCAAATGGCCGAAGGTGCTGGACTCGACCCTAGTGTTGTGTTAGACAGAATACACGTCGCAAGAGCATACAATTCCGCCCACCAGATGCTGCTCGTGGACGAGATCAAGAGAATGTCCAAAACTATGGATGTAAAGATGGTCATAGTCGACTCACTGACCAGCCACTTCCGAGCCGAATATGTGGGGAGGGGCATGCTTGCAGACAGACAACAGAAGCTGAACAAGCATCTCAAGGAGCTAAAGCAGCTTTCCGATGTGAATAACGCACTAGTATTGGTCACAAACCAGGTAATGTCCAATCCAGGAGCAATGTGGGGGGATCCGACCAAAGCCATCGGCGGACATATTGTAGGCCATGCAAGCACATTCAGACTTTATCTGCGTAAATCAAAGGGCGGTAGGAGAATAGCCAGACTAATTGACAGCCCAAACCTTCCAGAAGGTGAGGCCGTATTCACAGTTACAGCGGAAGGAATCAGGGAGTAATAGCTAAACAGAAAGCTCTGATAGCGATTTTTTTACCAAACCAACTAGATTTCCAATATGTTCCTTCTCGAAACTCAATCGGATATCAGCTGATTGGAAAAGGCGAGGAAGAGTACGCGTATTGCCAAGTTTCATCGCATTCGCATAATCATTCAGAGCCTTTTCCGGATCTTTAAGCTGAGTCATCCATATTTGCAATGCCCCGAGCTGGGCTATTCCGTACTCGATGTAGTAGAAAGGCGCTCCAAATAAATGACCTTGGGTCTGCCAAAAGAGGGCCTCATCTTCTTCAAAGCCGCTCCAGTTTGTTTTGGGCCCGTATTTTTCCCGAAGATCGAGCCATGCCTTCGAGCGCTCCTCGCGCGTATGACTTGGGTGCGAGTACATCCAGTGTTGGAAGGCATCTATCCTGCATATCCAAGCGAGAAGGCCGATTATGGCTTCAAGATGCATCTTTCTCGCACGATCCGTGGTCTCTTTCGAGTCATAGAATTCATCCCAGTAGGGTTGAGTAAGAAGTTCCATTGACATCGATGCAACTTCCGCAAATTCAATCGGATAATTACGATCTTGTATGAGGTCATGATGACTACAGTACATTGTATGAAATGCATGTCCAGCTTCATGAATCATGGTTTCTACATCCGCCTGTTGCCCTGATGCATTCATGAAAATGAAAGGGAGCCCGGTTTTTTCCAAGTTATATTGGTATCCCCCGGGAGCCTTCCCCTTCCTGCTGTCAAGGTCCAGAACATTACCCTCGATAAGCCGATCAAACATCCCACCCAATTCAGGAGATAGCAAATGGAAGATTTTCGAAGTGATTGACACCAAATCACCCACTTCTTCGAAAGGCTGTAGCGGAGGTCTTCCAAAAATATCCGGAGAATCTCCTGACTTCTCATTCACGTCCCACGGCATCAATTCATCGTATCCGAAACCATTTCGACGCTCTTCATTTATGCTATGAATCAAAGGTATGCAGTGAATTGCCACAGCCTCGTGAAACGCAAGACAATCGTTGGGAGTGTAATCGAATCTCTCCATGGAACGGAATGCATAATCCACATAGTTTTCGAAGCCTGAATTGGTTGCTATGGTGTGTCTTATGCGAACTAAGTCATCCATGATTTCAGAAATTCTTTCTGAATCCACCATTCTTCTCTCTCTGACTTTAGTCCATGCCAAGCGCCGTATATTTCGGTCATTGGACTCCAAGAATTTCCTCATCTGGGGCATCGTACGCTCTATGCCGTCGAATTCCACAGTCATCGCGCCAGTAATCTTCTGATATTCCGTAGATAACCTCGTACATTCCACGGATAGTGGTATATTCTCCTCCCTGAATATTTCAATCGAGTTATGCATGCTCCTTAGAATTAGATCATAACGTTCAGGAAGGCTCTCCAGGAAGTCAAGACTCGCTATTTTCAGATCGATCTTATTGGAGACTTCCGACATTTTCGGGCGTACATTTTCCACGAATGACATGAAAGCAGATTGCTTGTTTTCGTTTTCAGTATCGCAAGTCATACCGATATACAATCTTGCACCGGCTTCCGAGACGTGCTCCGCCATATCGGATATATCTTTGAAAAGAGTCTCCAAATCATCTGCATTCTCAACCGTACGCTCTAGAAGATTCGTTGTCACAGGCTCCAGATCATTCCACGAGGTGGCATTGAAATCATCTGCAAGGGGAAACATCTCCATTCCTCAATTACGATGGGAGTAGGGTCCAATCGGAAGCGGCCCATCCTCTCTGGAATACTTTTGACGCTTCCATTTCTTGGCCGCCTCTTGGACCGTCTCTCTTATTTTTTCTAAGTCAGGATGATCAGGATTCTCTTTTTCAATCCAGCAAGCGGAGCAGTACCGCACTCCAGCGTGATCAACATAGTTACCTGAAGTACAACCGATACTGCATACTGAGCATTTCCCATAGCCAAGGAATCGGGACATCGTACATCCCAGAACAGGGTTACCTATCAGATTGACTGATTCAGTTGATGATTGAATTGGAAAGATGTACTATGAATGCCTCTTCAAGAGACACAAAACGACCCTCATCAACAGAACCTTTGATCTTTCTCAGGCCACTAAGTGTTGGAATCGGTCGTTCAGGAATCAATACCCCTCCTAAATGTCCGATTAATAATTCAGCCTCATCGCTGAGATCATTGTAGTATTCCCGCGAGATGTTCATTTCATGTAGTGGTGAACCATTCGATTCTTCAGGCAGGTAGAACAGCCAAGCACGTGAATCCCCTTCACCTAAACCTGAACGCTTGATCCCTTCAGTAATTTGTCTTGTTCCGCCAACAATTCTCATGAATTCCGTTTCAGGGCTCCGAGCCACACTTTTTCCACGGGACTCTAGTCTCCTAAGTGTTGTCCATGCCGACCAAGCATGGTTTTCACTGGCAACTACTCCATCCCCTATCAAACCCCATCTTTCACTGCCCCTCCATTCATGCAGCGATTCAAGAAGATCACGGATTATAACGGGCTCAGGGAAGCGGATTCCCCATATTGGAAACCATGGAACCATGACACTCATGATAGATCCAGAACGCCACTCAAAATCAAGCCTTGCCACCCATTCGTTTAATTTTTGAAGCCGCCTCATTCCTGATATTGATTGCTAATTTCACACTCCAACCCTGAAGTGTAGATAGCTTGTTGATATCCGAATCAGTCATCGATGCAACATCGCTAACCGACTCTAGTGACAACTTCTCAATCATGTCCCTGGCTCTCGACCTACCAACTCCACGAATCGAAACCAGTTGAATAATGTCAGATTTACACCCATGTCTAATTCTAATTCGAATCTCCCCAAGAAGTTCAGTCAACGAATCAGCAATCGAACCACTGCTCACAATATTCTCAGAAGATTCTGCAAGAATCCTGATCGAAGATCTCAGTAACCACTCCACACTGTCTACTCGAGATCTAATGTCTCCCGGTTGAACCCCCCATGAGGACTCCAGTTCACTCATCGATCGTTCCTCAATCCAATCCAATAGCATTGAAGTGGATTTAACTCGTTCAAGCTCTTCTGTAACATCAAGTGCAACGAGCCTCTCTCGCTCATGAATGCTGGACCGAATTTCTACGTCCTCAAGTTCACTTCGCTTTACCCATAGTTTCTGAAAATCAGGTGTAGAAATAGCCAGATGGATGAGTGAGAACGGAGTAATCTGCCCTACATCATCGACACCTGAGAGAATGGCCCCGGCTCTGGAAAGGCCATCAGATAATATCCGGCCTGAAATCGGATTAAGGTACAGTCTTGCCACTGTTCTTCCGAGTCCTGTTGCCCGATACGTCATCGACAGGGATTCAGGTGACTCCAACACCACCCTTTCAACATCACTTGCACGACTGAAACCGAAGACAGCAGGCCCCTTTCTGGGACTTATCACACGTCTTTCCAGCGTTTTTCGCTGAATATTTTCAATTCTCACCAGCCCACCTGCAACCCTTGCCCAATCCGGCAGATCATCTCCCCAGTCTTCTTCTGCGTCCCCTGAAAATTTAATCTCAGCGATCCTTTCAGCGACTTTCTCATCTTCGCCAGTTCTCTCAATCATGCCGTTGTCTGCCAACCATACGATTGATCGGTCGATCCTCGATTCCATTTCCTCTTTATCCAGAGAAAATGCAAGAAACGTTTGAGCTAGGAATGAGCTCAGCGCGAATCTGTCATTCAAGCCTCCCGTCGCTATCAATGCCAATAGGTGGGTCAATAGGGCCGGATCCTCCTCAGCCATGGACGAATTCGGATTTGCAAGCTTGGAGGTTATCGGCTCAATTCCTCCAAGTAAATACCGATCTACGATAAACTGCTCTTCATTCGAATTCTTGGCCAATATCATGCCTTCACCATGAGGGTCATAACCGGGTCTACCAGCTCTCCCTAGCATTTGACGGACCTCGATTGCCCTGATTGGCATTGATCCCCCTGCAGCGGAATTCCATCTCCTATGGTCCCTTATTACGACCCTTCTTGAAGGTAGATTGACTCCTTGCGCCAGAGTTGGAGTAGCCACGAGTGCCGCCAGATTACCCATTCTGAATGAATCTTCAATGATTCTCCTCTGCCGGGAGGAAAGTCCAGCGTGATGAAATCCAACTCCTCTTGAAACGGATTCAGCCAATGTCTTGCTCATGGTAGTCCCCTCGCTAGCAGCAGCAATCAACTTCGAAATACCCTCCCAATTTTCTATTTGAGATCGTATATCTTCATTTCCTTCCCTTTCTGATATACGCCTGATATGCTTAGACAATTCTCGAGCTTCCTTTTGCGACGAAGCCCTTGAATTTACGAATATGAGAGTCTGTCCACCAGTCTCCATGGCATCGAGTACCAAGGCTCTGAGATTCTGATTGGGGTTGCCTACTATTTCTCTCGGCGAGGGGAGATCTCTCTCAATCATCCCGTCTATTCTGTGAATCTTCAAATCCAGCCCATTCACAGTACCTGATTGAAGCTCCACAGGACGCCATTCAGATGTCACCAGGTCAGCTTTGAGCCAATTCGACACTGAATCCGAGTTTCCAACAGTAGCAGACAAGGCTATGATTTGACATCCGGGCCTCTCATGTCTTATCCTCGCAATTATGATCTCTAGAGTGGGGCCTCTGCCGGGGTCATCAAGAAGATGAAACTCATCAATCACGATTGCTTCGACATTATCCAGAAAATTTGGACGAGTTCGGATTAGGGAATCAAGACGCTCACTAGTACAGACAAGGACATCCCAGTCATGCAGGGAGCCCATTTCCTCCCCCCTATCTCCAAGAGCAAGACTCGCCTTTAGGCCAACACCTTCGCATAGCCCACGTATCTCTTCGTGCTTTTCGCTAGCCAATGCCTTGAGAGGGACCACGTAGATGCCCCTCCCTCCACCACTCGAGATTACCTTCTGGAGCATGCATATGTGCGCAACTAGGGATTTCCCACTTGCCGTGGGTATTGATAACATCAGGTTCTTGCCTGTTAGACCTTGCCTGAGGGCCTCTTCTTGAGGCGGATAAAGAGAATCTATTCCGAGTATATTCTCGACCGCATCAGCCAGTCTGCGATTAATGCCGAGAGTGCGAACTCTGGCCTGCGAACCAGCCTCCATCATGGCCTTGCTTCAAGTCAGGGCGCTAAAGGATGCCGAATGTAAGAGGCATTCGTTTTCAATCAAGACCATCTGTGAAATGCCGGATGACCTTCTTTAACTGCAACGAAAAGTCCCTTTCCTTCTGCACATAGGATTCCATCTGCCTCGAGAGTCATCTCAATTTTTACCCGATCATCCCACTTCGATTCATCCACCGCTTTCGCCCTGATAACCAACTTTGAGTTGGAAGGAGTCGGCCTCTTCAGATTCACGGTGTAACTAGCAGTTACTGTGCAAGGGGGCTCATCCAAACCATCCCTGTCCATGATTGCGATAGCAGCGGCCCAATTACCGTGACAATCAAGCAGAGTTCCTATTATGCCACCATTCACCATGCCTGGAAATGCTTGATGCTCGGGCAGGGTTTCAAATTCCATCACGAGACCATTTTCTGAACGAAAAGATCGAATTCTTAGGCCATTTGGATTGGCAGGACCACAACCAAAGCAGATGCTACTACTAGCATATTTTTCTTGAACCGACATATCGCCTACATCACTCATATTTGATGTCTAGAGGAATACGAATTCAATCATTGCGGAACTAATCCACTCTCAGTGCCACTTATCTCGGACCCCCTCCTCCCATGGGCGTTGAGTGACGATTCTGGAACTAAGGATTCCAAAAAAGGAGTCAAACGCGCCTCATCCAAGAGGCGCAGATCACCGCTGAAGGTGGTAAACCAGATACCAAAGAGGAGACGAAGGGAGATTGAAGACGCAAGTGAAGAAAAGTCTTCGAGCCCCGAGGCATGGTCACGAAAATCCGGGCAGAAAAATCACAAGATTGAACGCAGAACGACTAAACCGGGCGTAGTCCGCACCATACCATTCGATCTGATTGATACTGAAATCGGAGAATCTTGGTCGATACCCATAACCGTTGTTCACGGAACTAGGCCGGGCCCGACGGTAACCCTTCTTGGGGCCGTGCATGGGAATGAATTGGTGGGACCACAAGCACTCACCTTCCTTCAATCGAGCCAGATACTCGGGGAAGGTAAGGCGATTGACGCTGAAGTAATGGCAGGAACACTCAGGATAGTGCCGATCGTCAATCTTCCAGGTTACAGGAGGAGAACACGATATATTCCGGATGGGAGGGATTTGAATCGATTCTTTCCCGGTAGAGATGGAGGAAATACCACGCAAAGAATAGCTTTGAGATTATGGGAACATATTGCCAAGACTAGCGACTTCATAATCGATTTACATTCAGCAGCAAGCGGCAGGACGAACTTGCCCCATATACGAGCGAATCTCGCCCACCCCCCAAGTAGCATGCTTGCAAGAGCCTTCGGAACTGAAGTGCTTCTTGATGGTCTTGGGCCAAGAGGTTCTCTGAGAAGAGTCTCAAATGAGCACGACCTTGGGTGCATAACATTCGAAGGAGGCGGTGCAGATTCACTAGATTCAGATGCCGTACAGGTCGCAACGTATGGCATACTGAACGTCCTACGTTATCTGCGCATGATCCCTGGATATCCGAGTAGTCCAAGATTCAGACTCTTGGCATCTGGCTCAATATGGATACGATCAGATCATGGAGGACTCCTTGATGTGCTCGCTCCTGTAGGGTCTGTAATAGAAGCAGACGAAGTCGTTGCTACGGTAACTGACCCAGAGCATGCTAGGGAATCTGTAGAGATCCGTTCCCCGGGAAGAGGCCTGCTGATCGGAATGGCCACTCACCCATTCGTTACATCCGGAACCCCCATCGGGCATCTTCTGCCGCTGAAGAGAGGACTATCAACGATAAAAAGTAGATTAGACGAAGACGATGTCCTAATGCTTAGTGGAGTGCTCGAAGATCCAATCTGGCGAGAAGAAGATACGGAAGACATAGATCTCGAGTCATTGGATGAACCTTCCCCGGATGGGTGGACGAGTGTTGATGATCCGATGCTCGAAGAGGAAGATGATTGAAACATTAGATTCAGTCACGATTGAAGTCTGGAGAGCGAGGTATATTTTGCGGAGCAGACACCTCGTGAATATGCTGTTCTGAGAATCCATACACACCCAGCGCCTCTTTCAGAACAGCCCTCCTCCTAGCGACTATCCCTGCAGCTGCAACGGATATTGCTAGAATCAGTACGATACAACCGATAATTGTGAAACCAAGAGGCCCGCTAATCACATCCAATAATTGCTCAGATAGCGTAGGGGGTTCAGACCAAGTTCGAATATCTAGACTCCATACGAGAATCGTCTGGACCCCGGAATCAACTATGCGTAGCTCTAGCAAATGTGATTCAGATGATTCACACAGGCCACCTAGGATGCTTTCTTCGGCGCATCTAAGAGGGCCGACCTCGATCGCACCCGCATCTCCTGTTTCGAATTGATTGAGCGGAATCCCATTCAAAGACCAATACATGGTCGCATTGACTCCTTCTGGGATATCAGGGGCCATTATGACCATCGACTCATTAGACGCCTCCCACACTATCGTCGCGCCAGTAGAATGGCCGAGTTCAGAAGACCGATCGATATTCTCATCCACTAAGGCATTGCAGTTCTGATCTAAACCATCCCAAGACTCATCCGCATCCGGTCTTATATCAGGGTCAAGATCGTTACAATCCTCGAACCAGTAGTATCCGTCCATATCCTCATCAGAGTCGAATGATTTGGGATCAGTTCCGAATAATAGTGCCTCATCTCCGTCACTCATTAAATCGCCATCAGTATCATAATTCAATGGCTGAGTATCGTGGATATGCACTTCATCATAGTCTGAAAGTCCATCCTCATCGCTATCCAAGTCAATGAAGTCCTCGTCCGAGAAACCGTCGCAATCATTGTCTTTCTTATCTAAAATTTCCACTCCAACTGGGGAAGAGCTTGCATCTTGGTCATCACAGTCTTCAAACCAATAGAAACCATCAGCATCCTCGTCATCATCGAAAATAAGGGGGTCCGTGGAACTCATGGTGATTTCATGCCCGTCTGAAAGCCCATCTCCGTCCGAGTCTGGATGGAATGGATTAGTAAAACGTACATTGAATTCATCGTAGTCTGAAAGCCCATCGGAATCGGAATCTGTATCGAGATAATCCTCATCAACCTCATTATCGCAGTCATTGTCAATTCCATCCAAATATTCCAGAGCATCCGGCGACACTAGTGGGTCTGAGTCATCACAGTCTTCGAACCAGTATCTGCCATCTGCGTCCGAATCCTCGTCAGCAAGTAGAGGATCCGTGAAGTAAATTAGAATCTCATCTCCGTCTGAGAGACCATCGTCATCTGTATCGTGGTCGAGATAATCTGTACCGTGAATGTGGAATTCAGGCCAATCCTTCAATCCATCCCCGTCTCTATCTGTGAAATTGTACCCCTCATCGATTATCTCGTCACAATCGTCATCGATACCATTCAGAATATCCGGTCTGCCCGGATTCACCCCTGGATTTGAATCGTCACAATCGTCGAAATGATAGTACAAATCACCATCATCATCCGGATCAAATACCAATGGATCACTTCCATAGATTGTGATTTCTTGCCCGTCTAGCAGTCCGTCCCCGTCCGTATCTGAATTCAGTGGATCCGTGAGGAAGCTTTCCACTTCATCGCCATCTAATAGCCCGTCAATATCGCTATCGGACATGAGTGGATCAGTACCATTCTCAACTTCGAAGGCGTCATCGAGACCATCGCCATCAGTGTCTGGATTATACGGGTCCGTCCCGTGAACATTGATCTCATCTACAGTTAGAAGGCCATCATCATCATGATCGCTCTCAAGGTCAACGCCATGCAGGGTGAGACTCCATGAATTCAGAGTCCCCGTGACTCCTGACGAGGAGTCCTTCAATCTCAATGTCCAGTTGCCTGCAGAAGACTCCCCCCAGTGATGGACGCTGCCGTAGATCCAATCCTGTATGTCGTCTCCAGTATCCCCATTTGAACTTCGGAGAACTGATATGGTCCCGGCCGGCGACATCAATTCAATGTCGAGATCTCCTCTGTTGGAATGCGATATGTCTACCATGATACTTACCGATTCGATACTCATATTGTTCGTAACTATGAATTGAGACTCGATCCATCCGCTCTCTTCAGAGATTGGAAGAGGCGTTGTGGTTGGCCCGTATGTAGCGTTCGACTCAGGCACCAAGTTGGACCAATTTGATGCCATAGAGGTCGCTGCCCCTGCATCTATGACTCCAAATCCGTACTTGTGCGAAACCAGATGACCTGCACCATTAGCTCCCCAAGACGTATCGCTAATGTCATTCTTCTTCGAGGTCAGAACTATGATCTCCTGGACATCCCTCCACGACAGATTCCCATTCGCTTCAAGCATCAGTGAAATGATGCCAGATACCAGGGGGGTGGCACTCGACGTCCCTCCAAAGGAATCCGTAACATTTCCTCCATTATACCCCGAGGATCCAGCTACATCGGTCGTGGTTATGCCTACCCCATCTCCTTTTGAGGGAGCAGCCACAAGGATATTCGCTCCTGGTTCAGCGTACCAAGACTGCTCGCCATTATGGTCCACTGCTGTCACGGCGATTGTGAATCTATTGTTCGTGAATCCATCCGCATTTGAGTCATCATCATTCTCCAGCCCATTTCCTGCTGCGAAGGTGTAGATGTTCCCTAATCCTCCTCGCCCGTTGTATATCCCGTTCTCGATCGCTGAAAGTGTCAATGGCCCCGGTCCGGAAATAGTTGCACCGTCGTCCGAGGGCCCCCAAGAGTTCGAGTAGATATCGATATCCTGTGGCATGTAACCGAGTGCAGAGGCATCCAATGAATCGCCGCCCCAACACGCGATTAGCCTGCTCCCAGCTAGGTTCGCCCCGAAACCCGCCCCCGTGACGTCTACCGCGTTATTACCCGCCGCTGCCGCCACCCCTCCTGCAGCAGTCCCATGAGCATCGTTCCCAGATGGGCTTGGGTCCGAGTCTGAATCGCAGAAATCGTATGAAGTCGAGGCTTCATAGTTGGGGCTAAGATCCGGATGCGCGTGGTCAAGACCATCGTCTACAATTGAGATAGTCACCCCTGAGCCGTTGTAAGAGTTCCACGCTCCTGTGATGTTAACATCTTCCCCCTGCAACCCACCTGTCTGTCCTGTGTTGGAGAGATGCCACTGTTCAGGGAAATCAGGATCATTCGGAATGAACCTAGGCGTCTTTTTTTGCTGCTTATCCGGTATGAATAACTCGATGAAATCTAGATCCTTAAGCCTCTCAAGCATCTCCAAAGATTTAGCAGATTTGTAAGGCGTCCATACGTATGTTGCATCCATCCAGCCCACGGCTTCCAAATTCCCACTTGGGAGGACATCAATGAGGAAATCCATCTCTTCCTCGCTCAGAAGTATCCAGTTGCCATCATGGCCCTCATATGAACCACTATCCGAAAGCGCTCTTTGGAAGGCCGCAGAGACCTCTGGAGAAAACTGTTCCAGAATTGAATAATCTTCAGAATATTCAGAGGGAACCGATTCCCCAACTACACCTCCTACGGGCGATAAAATCAGGATGAAGGCCATCGCTATTGAGTACCGCACATCCTCTGGACTCCGAACACAGTAAAAATCAGACCGCTTCTTTGTGCGCCTTGATTGCTGCGAAGACCTCTTCCTCACTCATGAGTCTTCTTTGTGATTTTGCTACGTCGAATAAGTGCTCGACCAGCGATGAAGACTCCTCAATGCCATGCTCATTGAGCCAATGCACGATATTCGATCGACCGCTCATATGCCCAATTCGTATGACTTGGTGAAGACCAAAGTCGCCTGCAGGGACCCCCGAGTACACTCTGTCTGCAAGCCAGTCATCACCCTTCTTCATGGCCTTGATAACTGCAGAGGCATGCACGCCAGTACCAGTCTCAAATGCATCATCGCCGAAAACCGGATAATTTCTTGGCAATGGCACTTCGATGTACTCATTGGCCTTTTTCATGTAGTTGCTCAGACCAGTCAAATCATTCGAAATAACGCCCATCAGGCTTAGATTGACGAGGGTCTGGTCGATAGGGGCATTACCAGACCTCTCCCCCACCCCTAATGCAGTACCGTGTATCACATCCGCCCCGGACTCAACTGCTGCGAGATTGTTTGCAACTCCGAGCCCTCGGTCCTGGTGGCCATGCCAATTTACTTCTATGTCGCGACGTTTTACACCCGAGTCCGGTATCACTTCTTGCTGTATGAATGACATCAGGCTACGTACTCCGCTGGGGGTGACGTGGCCACAGGTGTCGCAGATGCAAATCCTATCTGCACCAAGCTCAATGGCTCTTGTGTAGACGGCCTTGATGTCCTCCGGACGACTCCTGGTCGTATCTTCAGTAACAAACATGACAGGGATATCGTTATCGATTGCAAACTCGACTGCCTTCTCCGCAGTATTCATGATTTTCTCCATTGTCCAGTTCTCAGCATATTGGCGAATAGGAGACGTGCCAAGAAACGCACTTGCTTGTATCTGACGCTCATGTTTTGCCTGAAGATCGACAAGAGGTTCAATATCTGAAACCAAGGTCCTAACAGCACAACCAGGGCGTATCGAGTAGCTGTTCTCCCCCATGTGTCCAAGCATCGAATCTATGTGCTCGACATGATACGGACCC
>DAVB01000026.1:0-1438 GCA_002505455.1 Euryarchaeota archaeon UBA52
ATGATATCCAGACTACACCAATCGCCCGGCTGACGATGGGGTGCTTGGTTTGAACCCACCTCCATGAATTGACAGGAATTACGTGCAAAATAGGGGTGGCTTGCTTACTCCAAGTTCTCCGCAAGTTCCTGCGCGCGCGCCATGGCCTCCTCTACTTCAGGGGGAAGATGTCTGCGAACCCACCTGTCCACGAGACCCGATACAATTCTCAGAACTGTCTCCAAAATCGATAATGAGATGACTAATGTCAGGAAGGTGATTACCAGGTCAGTACCCTCTTCCCGTAGCAACTCAAGGCCTGAAAGGTCCAATGAGCCGTCAGCCAGAAATACGCCCAATACGGCAAATGGCAGCATCTTGGAAAGATCTTGTGCCAGATGCTCGGAGAAGTACGATGTGATGCGTATGGCGCCGACGACGGCCACTGCAAGCTCGGCGACGGAACTCAGCTCTTGACCGCCATTAAGTACGACCAGGATGGCAGAGAGGACCAAAGCCCAGAAACCAATTAACGTTGGCGTCAACAAAACGTATAGGATTATGAAAATTAATCTCTTATTCTGCCTGGAAATCCATCCAATGAGTCCTTTCTTATCGGTAGTGGTATCTATGGAGATCATAGTCCTCCTGGCGAGAAGTCGGTAGAAACGGAATACCAATCCTGAATACACCACTATGCCGATGATGATGACTGCAGTCTTGGCCATCTCGTCCACTTGGCTGGATGTGATCTCGTACACTTCGTCGGTCCAGCCCATGCCCTCGGAGAAGGTGCGTCATTCATTTGGATGCCGGCGAGAAGGGTCTAGCGCACTTCGGACATCTTGTTGGCCTTGTGACGCGCCTTCTCTCCCATGCATGCCCGCAATTACCGCACAACCATGTGCGCTCAGGCAGAGACTCGAGGACTCGCTGTCTCATTCGTTGAAGTACTACAGAGTTCTTGAGGGTTGGTGCCGGTGCGATTTTTGCAGCCATATCTGCATGCAAGGAGTCGTGCGTTAAGAGTCCGGATGCATGCAGCAACTCATGTACCAATGTGTGGTCTCTTAGAGCGGGATCGTCGAGGAGTTCCGGATGAAGAAGAATTACAACTTCGCCGGGCCCCATTCGAAACCTTCGACGGCGCTCGAGCTCATTATGGTCCATCTTGAATCGAGTTATGCCCATTCGACCTTCGCCCGGATCTTCGTATATTACCTCAAGTCGGCCCGGCAGATAAGGCAGAAAAGGAGCAATATCCGCATCAAGAAGTTCGACTATAGCCGACCAGAGGTGCTCAGGAACGCCCTTGGGTACCTCGGCCATGTTCACTGACAGCACCCACGTTCCTTAAATCGGCGTACGTGGCCCGACACATATTGGGCGTGTGGCGCAGCTTGGAAGCGCGCTTCCTTGGCATGGAAGAGGCCCCGAGTTCAAATCTCGGCACGTCCAC
>DAVB01000026.1:1743-2114 GCA_002505455.1 Euryarchaeota archaeon UBA52
AAATCTCGGCACGTCCACCATAACACCATACAGGGAGGGGTGAGTGCCACTGTTAGGCTTCACTGACGGGCTGCTTTTCTGGCTGCCTTTCGTCGACGCAACTTCTTCTTTCGCCACTTCCAGCGCTGGTTCCCGGCCTTCTTCCAAGCACGTGATCCACGCTTCATGCGCCCAGCCGACCTACTCGGTGTATATGACGCATTCGGAAGAAGTCAAGAGTTGAGTAATTCGTCAACGCTCGAAACGCTGGATGGGACTTCCGGCTCATTGGTGGCAGGAGCTAGTCCGGTTTGAACTACTATTGTCTGGGACGGCGACGCGGTCTCGTCCGTGCCGCCGCGCATGAATCTCCCAATCCTAGCTGTTATACT
>DAVB01000026.1:2495-17463 GCA_002505455.1 Euryarchaeota archaeon UBA52
GATGTGGCCTTGTATTTGATCATCTGTAGGTCAGTCTCCTGATCGACTATACCCCCTGCTCCTGTGAGCATCATGTATGAGTATAATCCGCCGCCAAAGGCTCCTATGCATATGCCCATTAGCATCGAATTCTGTATCGTCCTTGGTTGCGCCATGAGTTCTTGCGAGGGTCATGCCCACTTAACTCGATTCCCAGTATTGTCAAAAATTTACAACTGGGAAACTAGATCCGAAAGTACTGGTCCTACATCGCTCGCCTTAGTTACCCCAGAGGCAAGCAAGACGCCGGATGCGCCGAGATCGACAGCCGCTGCTACGTCTTCGCCTGTCTTCACACCTGCGCCGCAGAGGACTCTGATTCCATCATCTATGGAGCGCACAGCGTCAACTGAATCTGAAACAGCAGAAGGGTCTGCTTTGGTGACTGAGACGTCGCCCCCTATCAAACTGGGAGGTTCTACCGCGATCATGGGGGGTGCGAGATGCGCCAGGGCCATTGCTTCAGAAACATCGGCTGCACAGGCGCACATCTCGAATCCTGCAGGCAACATGGCAAGAAGTTCGTCCACGTGACCCAGGGGTACTTTTCTCTCGGCGTGATTGATGAGTGAGCCTGATGCGCCCCTTGAAATGGCGGTCTCTGGTTGGATTCTCCCGGTATTAGACCCATGGCCCACTGGGTCCAGGTGTTGGGTCCAGACCTCTAAATCAGGAGCGGCGGCAATGACGGGGGCCAAATCGAGAGCTGAAACGGCCAGAACCATTCTGGCAGAGGTCTCCAGACTCGTCATCTGGATTGCAAGGGCCTCTGCAGCAGGCCCGGAAGCGGTCGAATATGTCTTGCAATTGACTACTACAAGCGGCTCAGGCATATGCGGCTCTCGCGGGTTCGCCTTTTCTTGATGTCGCCTCTGTCATATGTTCCAGTGGTGATTGAATGCTACAACCCGGCCGGCCATGTTGACGTTGTCACCTATTACCGCATCGCGTCCAATTAGGCACCCCTCGATATGACAGTTGGACCCTATGCTTGCCCCGTCTAGTATCGCACTGGATCTAACAACGGTATTGCGACCTATTGTGCATCTTTGCCCTATTGCGCTGGAGATAACTGAGGAATCGTCATCGATATCGCTCATGGACCATGTTGTGCCGGTGACTTCGCCCTGATTGAATGAGCGGTCCTCGATTGCGGCGCGCATTGCATCGAGATAGCTGGAAGGAGTCCCGGCGTCTATGAATCTGCCAGTATAGCAAAAGCCGCCCATATTGCCTGATTCGGCTATCGATGGGAAGACTTCTCTCTCGATAGAATGTGGGCCATCAGGCATTTCATCGATCACCTCTCGTTCTATCAAATAGCATCCTGCGTTTATGAGGTTGGAATATTCCTCTCCTGGATCGGGTTTTTCCTGGAATCGTTTTATTGCCCTGTTAGACGAGTCGAAATCCGCAACGCCGAAGCGATTTGGGTTTTCTACAGGCCATAGCGAGATAGTTGCCAGGCGGTTATCGCTTTCATGCTGGGCGATCATCCCGGGGATGTCCACAGTCGTTATCAAATCGCCATTCAAAACCAGAAATCTGTTGCCTCTTACGGCGATCATGCAGTTTGCTATTGCTCCGCCTGTTCCGAGGGGTTCCTTTTCATCAACGATCACAATCTCCAGGCCCGTATCGAGATTGGAGAAGTGTGATTTCATCTGTTCCGCGCCATATCCTGCGGCGATGACTACTCTGTCGACTAGGGATCTAGGTAGAATTCGTATCGAGTGTTCCATCAAAGTTGTATCCAACAAGGGCACAAGAGGCTTTGGCACTGAAAGAGTCCATGGCCTGAGACGGGTTCCTAATCCCCCTGCCAGAACGATTGCATCCATGATGATGGCCGGATGTTACAGAAGTTAGGGTTGTCCCTGTGTTGAGTATCATGCGAACCGTTCAAAGACGTCCTGCGTAGCGGTCAGTCCGAGCGTCATGAACATACACGAGTATCAAGCTAAGAACATGTTCAGAAATTCGGGCGTCCCTGTGCTTGACGGGGTCCATTGTAAAGACATCAATGAGGCTCTGTCAGCCTATCAAAAACTGGGAGGAGGGACAGTGGCGGTAAAGAGCCAGATACACGCAGGAGGAAGGGGTAAGGGTACACTCCTGTGCCCGGACACCGGCGACATCCGAATGGAGGGGGGCGTCAAAATAGCATTCTCGGAAGATGAAGTGGGGGAATATGCGAGGAATATTCTTGGTAATGTGCTCGTAACCAAGCAGACTGGACCTGAGGGGAAACTGGTCAGAAATCTGTATGTTGAGGCGGGGTGTTCGATAGCGCATGAGTACTACCTAGCGATGCTTGTCGATCGAAGTGCTAACTCATTGCTTGTCATGGCTTCAGAACAAGGCGGGGTCGATATCGAAGATGTTGCAGAGAATGATCCCGATGCAATTCACAGAATTTGGAGTGAGGGGCGAAATGGGTTTACGCATTTGCAGTGCTCGGACCTTGGAACTGCTCTTGGCTTAGTTGGTGAGTCTTGTAACTCATTCGCAGAACTGGTAATCAATCTTGGAGCCTTGTTCATAGATTCGGACTGTAGCATGATAGAAATTAACCCACTTGTAAGAACGGAAAGTGGCAGCATGGTGGCTCTCGATGCCAAAGTTTCATTCGATGATAATGCATCATTCAGACATCCCGAATGGGAAGATATCAGGGATCTTTCTGAAGAGGAGCCGATAGAGGTAAGGGCGAAGGAGACTGGACTCTCGTACGTGAAGCTCGATGGAGATATCGGCTGCATGGTAAATGGTGCAGGTTTAGCTATGGCCACAATGGACGTGATCAAACTGTACGGGGGGGAGCCGGCAAATTTCCTCGATGTAGGCGGCGGGGCCAATGAGGATCAGGTTACAACTGCATTCAGTATAATTCTTGAAGACCCCAACGTCAAGGGAATCCTCGTGAACATATTTGGAGGAATAATGCGATGCGACATAATTGCAAATGGGATAATAGCCGCAGTTGGCAAACTTGGACTATCAGACCCATTAGTGGTGAGGCTTGCAGGCACGAATGTAGACGAGGGCAAGGAGATCCTCAAAAATAGCGGATTGAACATACACCCTGCGGACTCACTTGCCGAGGGTGCAGAAAAAATTGTTAGTCTGATTCAGGAGGCGGTTTGATGTCCATATGGGTGGGTGAAGATGCCAAGGTGCTGATTCAGGGGATCACTGGTCGCCAGGGTACATTTCACGGTGCGAAGATGGTTGAATATGGTACTGACATCGTGGGAGGGGTTACGCCAGGGAAAGGGGGGATGACTGTTCCTTTGCACGACAAGATGATGCCAGTCTACAATAGCATGGAGGAGGCCGTCACAGAAACCATGGCAGAAGTTAGCGTGATTTACGTCCCCCCGCCATATGCTGGCGCTGCGATTAAAGAGGCAGCATCTGCATTCCAATCCATTCGCGGAGGTGGACTAGTGGTGTGCATCACAGAAGGGATCCCCATCCTTGACATGGTGGACGTGGTAGATGCCATGGCCTCGTATCCGGATGTGCGACTCATAGGGCCCAATTGTCCGGGCATAATCACGCCGGGGTCGGATGGTGGCTCGAAAATCGGCATAATGCCTGGTCACATTCACCGTAAAGGCAGGATCGGCATAGTTTCCAAGTCAGGGACGCTCACCTACGAGGCAGTTGCTCAAACCACAGGCATAGGGGAAGGGCAGTCGACATGTATCGGCATTGGAGGCGATCCGGTGCAAGGCACAGGATTCATTGATTGTCTAGAGGCATTCGAATCGGACCCGCAGACAGAAGCTATTGTTCTGATAGGCGAGATTGGGGGTTCTGCAGAAGAAGAGGCGGCGGAGTGGATAGCTGCTAATGGCACCAAACCGGTTGTCGGCTTCGTTGCAGGTTCAACCGCGCCCCCTGGAAAGCGAATGGGGCACGCTGGTGCGATCATAAGCGGGGGCAAGGGTACAGCAGCAGAGAAGATATCTGCATTCAGGTCTGCAGGCATCCATGTGGCTGATGATCCCTCCGTTATTGGCGAGGTACTCGCAGACGCACTCACTCAAGCAGGATTACGTGATTCCTGATCGACGGTACGAAGACCTCAACATCGAAGCGCCTCGCGTACAGGCCGGAGTATTGCCATGGGCGTGGTTGTGAATGATGATATTGATGATCTTCTGAGGAGGACCTCCCGATCATTCTATCTCTCCCTCGGAACACTTCCGGACCAGATTAGAAATCAAGTTGGGCTCCTCTACTTACTTGCCAGAGTTGCCGACACCATTGCAGACACAGGAGAGAATCCGGAACTCCTGATTGGAATGCTTGACTGTTACGCTGAGGCTGTACAAGGTAAATCGGACGATATCGATCTCAATTCAATTGCGGATCTTCAGGAAAATCACGATGAGGGTGTCCTCCTAAAATCTGTTTCCGAGGTGATAACCGCATTTACCTGCACTGAAGATGTCGATAGGGAGTTGATGCTGCGATGCCTGCTTGTGATCATAAGTGGTCAGCGGCTCGACATAGAGAGATTCGGCACCAAATCAAGCGAGATAGGAATTCTGGAATCGGACGAAGAATTGGACGACTACACATACAGGGTGGCTGGATCTGTTGGTGAATTTTGGACGGAAATTTCCTTGAGCCGGCTCATTGGGGACGAGTCTCTCGACGTTGAAAGAATGCTTCGCCTAGGAATAAGATTCGGTAAAGCGTTGCAGATGATCAACATTCTCAGAGACATACCTTCTGACCTTTCTATAGGAAGATGTTACATCCCAAAGGATCGGCTATCGGAACGTGGGCTTGGACCCTCCGATCTTTTGAATCCTGATTCTATGTCCTCGTTCATGGGCCTTTACTCTGAATATCTTGACTTGGCCTGCGACCATCTAGACTGCGCGGAAGAGTATATCTCCATTATTCCTAGAAGATACAGGAGTCTTCGGCTATCCTGCCTATTGCCCGTGGTAATTGGTCGAAGAACAATTACGCTGCTGCGTGGTGGGAATGTTCTGGCTCCTGGTGAGCCGATTAAGATAGGCAGACGTTCGATAGGGCTAATTCTCTTGCAGTGCAAATTAGCAGTACGCTCGAAGTGGTATGAAAAGAGACTGTTAAGCGCGGGCAGATTGGTTTCGACGAGAGAATGATGCTGGGACGCACTAGAGACACAGACCTTCAAACGTCTAACTTTCTCCCGGGAACATGATGTCACAGAATGAAAAGGCTGAGTCCATCGATATTGATGGCTTGGATATCGAAGACATCTCCCTCGGTTTTGAAAGGGATTCGAGTGAACCCATTGAATCAATTAGATCGAGGGTCTCAATCACCCGTGATGCTGCACGTGCAATCTCCATAACCGCTCTGGAAACGCTAAGAGAAGGGGCTAAATTCATGGGCGTCGTTGGCTTAAGGGGAGGTCTAAAGAATCCATTTGGGCACATTGACGCTGCGATTTGGAAAGAGGGCGAGTTGCCTGCAAGAATGATCGCTGCTTCATACGAGTACTGTGAAGAGTTGACTAGAATAGAGGCTGCAAACTTCTATCATTCGTTCAAGTACCTCCCTCAAGAAGTTAGGCAATCGATATGCGCATACTACGCCTTCTGCAGGAGGGCAGACGACATCGCCGACGGCGACTATACCGACCTATTCCCCGGAGGTTCAGAAAACAGTAGCGAATCTAAAGGATACAGGACGGAGATAGAGCGAATAATGGGTAAGCCTGTTCTCGAAAGAGGGGCATACGATGACAAAATGTCTCAGCTTTTTTATTACAGGAAGAAGCTCTCAACAGCCTACACAACTGTGACTTCTACTGACCCAATATTCATCGCACTGAAGGACACCGTTGAAAAGTTCAGGATTCCAAGATCGCTCTTAGACGACATGATCAGCGGAATGGAAGACGATCTGCACAGGGATCGATTCGGAACTTTCGAGGACCTCTACGAATATTGCTACAAAGTCGCCTCCACTGTTGGCCTTGTGTGTATAGAAATCTATGGCTACAATGCTCCTGAGGCCAAGGATGAGGCTGAAGCATGGGGCATATACATGCAGCTGATCAATATCTTGAGGGACGTCTTAGAAGACTCAGCGAGAGGCCGGATATACTTGCCTCTGGACGAGTTGCGCAGATATGGCATATCTGAGCAAGATGTTCTGGCCGGTTCGAGTCTTTTGCGTCACCCTGGGTGGGCAGGATTCTGCCGAAATTACATCAAACGTGCAAAGTCGTATGGGCGCACTGCTAGGAGCCTCCTTGGACACTTGGACAGGCAATCTAGATACTCTCCAGCAGCAATGATGGCTTTCTATGACTCGATATTGAAGAAGATAGACAAGAATGATGGCGATGTATTCTCTGAAAGAGTACAGCTATCCAAGCCCGAGAAGATTGGTCTCGCTGCATGGGTGTACTTCCGTTATCGATTCCTCCCCATCTGACTGGTGACCACGAAGGGCTCAAAGGTCGGCCCACGGGGCGGGTGCCGGGGTAAAGTGCATGCGTGTCGCAGTATTGCTTGAAGAACGATGCAAGCCGAATACTCCTGCATTCGATTATCTGCAAAAATATGCAGGAAGCTGCGGGAGAGAATGTATCCAATTTGAAGGGAACAAATGTAGAATTCTGGAAACTGCCTGCCCAGTGTGCTTAAATCGCGCGAAACGTTGTCCGGGTAATGCGGTCAAGATCATCAATCTTCCAGAAGAGCTCGATCATGACCTGACGCACAGTTACGGTGAGAACTCATTCAGACTTTTTCGTCTGCCTGCTCCACGTGAACAGCAAGTTGTCGGGATTCTTGGACCGAATGGGATGGGAAAATCGACTGCCATAAATCTGTTATCTGGAGCAATAAGGCCCAATCTAGGGGATTGGGCCATTGCAGACAAGGATTGGGATGAGGTCCTCAGTTCGTTCCCTCGAGGAGAATTAAGAGACTATCTAGGTCTGCTTTCGGAATCAGGAGTTGACATAGCTGTCAAACCACAGTACGTCGACAAGCTCCCAAAACTCTGGGACGGGGAGGTTCGAGGTCTTCTTTCAAGAGTTGATGATCGTGGTGAGCTTGAGGGGTATGCTGAAAAAACCGCCATAAGCCACATACTGAACAGAAGACTCTCAGGACTATCTGGTGGTGAGTTGCAACGTGTCGCCATATGTGCAACCATACTGAAAGAAGCCGATGTCTACTTCTTCGACGAGCCATCATCTTATCTCGATATACATGAACGCATGAGAGTTGTTAGAATCATTCAGGATCTTGTTGAAAGGGGCAAGAGGATTATCGTAATTGAGCATGATCTGGCTATTCTCGATGTTCTATGCGATCTTGTTCATGTGGTGTATGGTGCGCGAGCCGCATATGGCATATTCACTCCACCAAGAACTACTAGGACTGCGATAAATGCCTATCTAGACGGTTTCCTGACGGAAGAAAATGTCAGAATAAGAGACAAGCCTATTTCATTCCTAAGAGGCAGGGTACGCGGCGAAGAAGTAGGAGAAACTATCCTTGAATGGGGGGACATGGAGAAAAAAATGGGAGGTTTCTCCCTGAAAACAGCAGAAGGGGGCGTGAGAAGTGCCGAGGTTGTAGGCGTAGTGGGGCCAAATGCAACCGGCAAGACGACGATGGTGAGGATGATTGCAGGAGAGATTGAACCAGATCAAGGATGGTGCACAATGGATGCAACGGTTTCGTACAAGCCGCAGCATGTTAATACTGATTTCGAAGGAAGCGTAGCCCAATGGTTGGATTCCGAGATAGGGCTCACCTGGAGAAGCGGGGAGTTCAATACGCAGGTTATTCGGCCTCTTCAGATTGACCAAATGGTCGAGTTAAGCGCTCGACGCCTATCTGGAGGAGAATTGCAAGCGGTGAGTATAGCCATATGCCTTGGTAGGGAAGCTGATCTGTATCTTCTTGATGAGCCAAGCGCACATCTTGATGTGAATGCAAGGATGGAAGCTGCCAAGGCAATTCGAAGAACCATGCTTTCCAAAGAAAAGGCTGCAATGGTCATCGACCACGATATCTATTTCATCGATATTGTGAGCGATTCACTTCTTGTCTTTGAAGGAGAGGGAGGCAGCCATGGGCATGCTCATGGGCCGATGGCGCTCAGACAAGGCATGAATCGGTTCCTGGAACAAGTTGATGTGACATTTCGAAGGGATCATGAGTCGCATAGGCCGAGAATAAACAAACCGGGGAGCAGGAAAGATAGGGAGCAGAAAATCGACGGCGAGTATTTCTATGTTGATTGATTGCATATTTTAGAGGGGGATTATCAGTATGACAGATGAAGACGACATTACGAATGATGAGGAAAATATTCCCGTTATGGAGGAGGACGCGGAGGCCAGTATCGAATCTTTAGAACGTGATCTTCAGTATGCTCGTGCCGAGATTGCGAATATACGTTCGAGGGCCTCGAGGGAAAGGGCCGATCTAATCAGATACTCGTCAAGCCAACTTGGACTGAGGATGCTAGATGTCCTAAGGAGTCTTGAGCTTGCTATCGAGTCATCGAAAGATTCCGCAGATTCGACTCTTGAAGGAGTTAGGCTAACTGCAGAGAGCATGCGATCCGCTCTTTCATCTGAGGGTATCGTAGAAATAGCAATCGAGGATGGAGTATTCGACCCCAGCCGAATGGAAGCGATTGCAGCGATCCCAGCGCCAGATGATGTTGATTCAGGTAGCGTGTTACAGATAATCGAGACAGGGTACATGATTCATGATCGTGTGCTAAGGCCGGCCAAGGTAGTGGTCTCGGAGTGAAAGTATGGGCGCTACCCCTCGGCGCTTGACGCTTCCAGCATTGGCCGTAGTCTTGTCATGGTTATTTCTCATAGCGACAATAAAGGTAATCTCCCCTGAGCCGGATTATTCGCAGACTCTTCCGGAAGAGTGCGAGGAAGAATCTCTTAATTGTGCGGGATTCGGGAAATGGAGCCACAGAACGGACGAGGCTGGGCCCGTCATATTCGAGGGGAGTATGGGTGAAGCCGGGGATTCTATCAGAGAGTGGGTATCTGAAAGAGACAGAAGCACAATTGTCTATTCAGATAAAGATACGTTCCACGTAGTTGAAACAACGTTGCTCCTTAGATTTGAAGATGATCTTGTGGTCCATATCGAATGCTCGGATGGATTGACGATTGTCCACGGGCACAGTTCGTCAAGAATAGGCATTAGCGATCTGGGAGTTAACCCTGAACGACTTGATTCATTGATATCTCACTTGGAAGGGTACGAGAGCAGTGGCAGCCAGTGCTGACAGGGACATTAAGTTCACAGCCATTGATATATCATCACTAGTCTCAAGTGGGGATGAACGTCAGATTGAGTGCATATTCGATTGCTTTTTTGTTTCTATTAGTGCCCATTGCAGGTTGCATGGGCCAGGATGGTTCTGTAGACGCCGATAACGATGAGGGGATGTTCGACTGCGATAATGGAAACCAAGTTCCAATGGGCAGTGTCAATGACGGTGTAGACGACTGCGGAGACTATTCCGATGAGAAAGAGGGCGACATGGAGCCTGTACAGGATGTGAATTCACCCATTATCACCATCGTGCCGAATCAAGCAGGGTGCGACAACCTGAATCCGCATCACTGTATGCTCCCGTTTCCATCTGATGCATTCCTTGTCGAGGATACCACAACCACCACGGGATTGAGGGTCCACTACCCCGCAGGCTCGATTCCCGCCTCAGGTTCGGTGGACACCGTGGAGATACCCAGAATCAACCAACTCGATGGGATGAGTACCGCAAGCCAGATTATGACTACTTTCGATGAAGTGCCGGATCTCCAAGGTGTCGCTTACCAGTATGACATTGAAAGATCGATGGAGGCCGATCATGCAACAATCATATGGAACTTGGATGACGATGTTTTAGTTGCGCATTGGGTTGAATTGGATGCAAGGGCCCAAGAGGGCGAGCAGACCATAGTCCACCTTCGAACTGCTGCTGCTCTTGAACATGATACGGCATACATGGTAGTCATACGCGGCCTGAATGACCAGAATGGTGACCCTATCCAACCTTCTGCTGCGCTAAAGGCGCTGATCGAAGGAGAGGTAACCAATGCAGAAGATATCGAAAACAGGAGGGCTGCTTTCAACGACTACTTCGATGTTGCTGAAAATCAAATTGGAGTCGACAGGGGCGACATCCAGGCTCTATGGTCATTTCACACAGCATCAGTTGAATCGGTCATAGGCCCCATCTTGTCGATGAGAGATGACGCTCTGCAGAGAATAGGGGACGGTCTTGGATGTACAATTAATCCTGATGGAGTGGAAGATAACTTCGGTGGAGATGGTATGATTTACAGAAGGGTGAGAGGCACATTCACAGCGCCCCAGTATCTGCTGGAAGATCGGCCGCCTACGATGCTGTCGAGGGATTCTTCGTACAACCCTATCTTTGTGGAGAATAGGGAGGTGCCGTTCACATTAATCATCCCCATGTCCCTTTACAACTCAACTGAGCCTGGTGCTTTGACCGTATTCGGGCATGGTTTCCTTGGAACTGGGGAGGGGCATGTCAGTGGTGGCCTCAGAGAGTGGGGCGAGATATACGAAACAGCCCTGCTGGCTACAGATTTCTACGGATGGAGCTCGGACGATCATGATGGTATTTCGATGGGCATAATGGACGGTTACTACTTCACCCACCAATCAGACAGGCTGCAGCAAGCAATGGTCAATCACGTGGTAATGATTAGGACATTCAAAGGAATCTGTTCTGAATTGCCTGAGATGCAAGACGATAATGGACGTCTTCTTGTCAACACCTCAGAGGTTTACTACACTGGCTACTCACTTGGAGGGAACAGAGGGGCGTCTTTGCTTGGGCTCTCCCCGGATGTCAGTCGAGGGGCATTGTGGGTCGGAGGGGCAGGATTCTCTCACCAAATCGAGAGATGCACGCAATACGATCAGTTTGATGATCTGATGGAAAGTGTAATCGGGTATCCGTCGCAACTCGACAGGGCTGTCGTTATCTCCATAATTCAATCGCTATGGGACGCCACGGATACTAACACGTGGTCTACACTATCGAACGGTTTGGAGGGTAGGATTGATCCTTATGAGATGCTGTACATTGGATCCATAGGGGATCTGCAGATTTCCAATATATCGACTAGTCGTGCACTTCGGAACGCAGACGCTTCGATTCTTTCCAGTTCTTCGATACTGCCGTACGGCATGCCCGTCGTAGAGGGCGGAGAGGACGCCACAGGCAATATTGGTGTGTACTTCGATGGTGGTTTCAGCCATGCTCCTGAGGAGAATCTGCTAGGTCAAGAGCCGCATCCCGCGCACAACTGGGTGGCGGGTGTTGAGGCTGCCCACAGTATGGCGTTCGGCTACCTCTACCATGGATTTGTAGAAGATCGGTGCGAAGGGTCTTGCATCTACGATGCAGACTAACCAACTGGTTCTCCGCCTTCTCCCATAAATGCGAGTCTTCGAAATGCGTCCATTTCGATCATGGCCTCTATCACGGATACTTGCACAGTTGGGCTCAAAACTGTGAGGATGGCCTCTTCGTCGGTTATGGTGGACATCATTCTAGCAGTTTCCCGGATTCTCCAGCCTTCTAATGAAGTTCTGTCCTCTAAATCAATCAATTCGACGGTCCAGCCACTGGAAGCATATAGGTCTGCAGTTGCTTGATCACTAGTTATCAAAACGCCAGATGGGCCATGGTAAGACTCAGCATGATTTACCCATCTGGGCGGGTCATCAATGTCAGGTATGCCAACAATCTCTGCATCGAAACCAAGTTCTCTAAGGCTCGAATTCAACATTTTCTCACGTTCTCCGGCATCCCATGGATTAGCAAGATTCTGTGGTTTGTTGATTGAACCTATGGCTATTCTTAGAGGCATGTTCGGCGCATTCTTTTCTCTCCACTCTTCAGCAGAAGACAGTAGTGATGCATGCCCCCTGTGGACGGGCTGAAAGCGGCCCAATACGACACATGCCTCAGTGATCGGCTCATCAGACACTATTCGACCCCCCCTATATCTCTCAAGGTTAGGCCGTCGATTAGCCATTCGGAAGGTGGTGTCTGTTCCACTCCAAGCATCAACCTCCACGATCCTTTCTTGATCGCTGTTGCGATGCGGTGTAGTTCCGACGATGTGGATCTGTGAGCGGACATTGTAGACATCAAGTGAGGGTCATCCCGACTTTCCACAGGTGCTCCAAGTTCGTCTCTACGAGACATCCAATCCCGAGTTACTTTGTCGACATACTCCATTCTGCTAAAGTTAGATAGGCTTGAGGCCAAGTCTAACCATAATTCTAGATCGAGTAAATCGTTAATTGACATCTCTCTTGAAACGTATGGTTCGATGTACAGGTACGCACGTGCATCCCAGCAAGTCCATTCAGCCACACATGCCCAAGAGCCTGCGCAATAAATTGCTGATAATCTGGTATCTATTGGTTTGATTTCAAGAATCGAAGTCGCCTCTGCGTCACTTGAAGAGGAATCCCATGCATCCAGGAGATCTCCTTCGACATCCACCGAGAACGGTCTGTGAATCGAATCCAATGAACTAGGTCGATTACCACGCATTTCCTGTCTTTCCATCTTCAAGAAAAGATCGATTGATTTCATTGAGAGGATTGTATCGAAGCAATCCCCATCAATTAACCTCAGAACAATCTTGGGCATGCGTGTGCGTGGAAGGTGAGTCCTTTGGTTGTATGGTGGAACCACATTTGGACTTCATTTCAAATGGGTTGGGCCTTTGGCGTGCCTATGATGGAGCGTTTACAAGTTCAATCTCGCTCTCCATTTGAGCTTCATCAAATACTCACTGGTTTGGAATACACACCTCAAATTACAATTGATGCTGAGTTATATCTTCCTGAGGGCGAAGGGCCGTTTGGTTGTGTGGTTGTCCACCATGGGAGCAAAGGTTGGGCTACTCACCATAGCGACCATATAGAGAATTGGATCGATGCTGGGCTTTCGGTTTGTAAAGTGAACTCATTTGCTTCAAGAGGGATTGATTCGACTGTTGACGACCAGCTTTCAGTAACTCACGCAATGATGCTTGTTGATGCGTTTAGTACGCGTTCGGTATTAGCCCGTGACCCCAGAATTGGAAAGATCGGCATTGCAGGTTGGAGCCTTGGCGGTACTGTTGCCCTATACTCTGCATGGTCCCCTATTGTCGATATACTAGGATCTAATTTCGATGCTCATTTATCATTTTATCCAGCGGCCCATATTCGGCCGGAGATTCAAAATTGGTCTGATTCACCTATTTTGATTCTGCATGGTGATGTTGACGACTGGACGCCGATTCGCCTGGTTGAAGAACTAATGACTCAACTTCCAAATGCTATCTTGCACTCATATCCGGGTGCTCACCACGGATTTGACAGCGAGAAAGAGTTGACGCTCCTCCCAAAGGCAGTTCGTCTAAGAAAAAGAACTGCAAGAATAAACAAGGACGGGCACATGTCTGGAGAATTATTGCCGGGCATTCGATTTCCTTTGAATGAGCGTTGGCAAAGAAAATGGGTCATTCGACTCTTGAGAAATAGAGGGGCTCACGTTCAAGGCGATGCCTCCGCTCGTGACGATTCCCTAGAAAGGGGTAAAAATTTCTTTTTAGAGCATCTTTTTTAGGATTCTTGGCGACTTCCGGGGGACCATCAAATGGCCTATGGGCATCTTGGGCTTGTATCTGCGTGGAAGGGGATTCGTTTGATTGTATGATGGGGCCACACATGGGCTGTCTTGAAGAACCGAGGGCGGGACCACGGGTTGTCGCCATGGCAACTATCGATGAGCAGATTCAGGCTCTTGAAGAGGAGATTTCCAAGACGAAATACAACAAGGCCACTCAAGGGCACATCGGGAAGTTGAAGGCTAAGATTGCTGCTCTCAAAGAACGTAAAGAGAAGGCTCAGGCTAAATCCGGGGGTGGCGCGCCTGGGTTTGAAGTAAAGAAATCAGGAGACGCAAGTGTTGCTCTCGTTGGATTCCCTTCTGTCGGTAAATCTAGCCTGATATCGCAACTTACAGGCGTCGAATCTGAGGCTGGCGCATTTGCATTCACGACTCTGACGTGCATACCCGGGCTGATGGAACACCGAGGAGCGAAAATACAGATTCTTGATCTTCCAGGGCTGATTAAAGGTGCAAGCGAAGGAAAGGGGAGAGGTCGTGAAATCCTGAATGTTATTCGCTCGTCTGATATGGTCCTCTATGTTCTTGACCCGTTTCAAGAATCCCATTTCAATGTCCTAGACCATGAGCTTTGGAAGTCTGGGATGCGGCTTAATCAGCCGAAACCTCAGGTTTTCATCAGGAGGACCGAGAGGGGAGGGGTTGTAGTTCGCTCCACCCTGGGGCAGTCCAACCTCTCAGAAAGAGAGGTTCAAGACATAATCAGATCATTTGGGATAGTATCTGCCAACGTTGTTTTGAGATCGGATGCCACTGACGACCATATCGTAGACACCCTGGCAGGTAACAGGATCTATTCTCGTGCTGTCGTAGTAATCAACAAAGTGGACCTTGCTACAGAATCAGACATGGAAAAGGCTGAGTCGATGGTGCCTGATAATTGGCCGATTCTCAGAGTTTCTGCCAAAACAGGAGAGGGAATCGAAGAAATGAAGGATTTCATCTACGATAATCTGGGCTTCATGTCGATATATCTGAAGCCACAGGGGCAGGAAGCGGATCTTGTGGAGCCATTGATCGTAAAGGATGATTCAACAGTTAGGGAAATCTGTGTTAAGCTACACAGAGACTTCGTCAGGAAATTTAGGTACGCGCGAGTCAAGGGGCCAAGTGCGAAATTCGACTGGCAAAGAGTCGGTCTTGACCACAGACTGTACGATGGAGATTTGTTGTCCATTAT
>DAVB01000061.1:0-272 GCA_002505455.1 Euryarchaeota archaeon UBA52
CCCTACCATCAGGACCTTGACGCCTGGGCAGTACCTCGAGGAAAAGGGCACTGATCATCTTCCCAGGTTAGAAGAGCTCGCAACAGGATCTTGGATTCATGGAGATTTGACTACCTGGGCCGGAGAAGAGGAGGAGTCGATTGGATGGCATCGGCTAGTATCTGCAAGAAATGCATACGTGCAGGTTCTGAACGATCAACCCGACCATCCCGGCCTCCCAGCGGCCCGGCATGCCCTAATGGCTGCTCAAGGAAGTGACTGGTTCTGGTGGT
>DAVB01000061.1:571-888 GCA_002505455.1 Euryarchaeota archaeon UBA52
AAGTGACTGGTTCTGGTGGTACGGTGCAGACCAAGACTCCGGGGATGATTCTCAATTCGATGCGCTCTTCAGAACTCATCTCAGAACCATATACGAGAGCCTGGGCATCGAACTCCCCCCAGACCTTCTAGATCTCGCCGGGAATGTGGCCACGCCAACAAGGCCGTCAAGTGGGCTGATGGAGCCATTCTACGATGGCCTATCATTCCCGGGAGAATGGAATGCTGCTGCTGAATACGATGTAGGTAGCGGCAGTGGTGCAACTGACATAACAAGCATAGAGGTTGGTCACGATACTGGTAGCATACATCTGAAGA
>DAVB01000061.1:1164-12173 GCA_002505455.1 Euryarchaeota archaeon UBA52
AGAGGTTGGTCACGATACTGGCAGCATACATCTGAAGATAGGTGTCGGGGACATCGATTCATATCTCGATCCGGATTCACATGAGGGCGGAACGCCCCATATCCAAATCTACCTTATGGCGGCCAATGCAGTTGACAACAATGTTGCTCAGGCGAATTTCCACACCTACTACGGGATGGAGTCGCTTAACATGCCGACTACGAAGATGCTGTGGTTCGATTTCAATCAACTCCGGGATGATGGGCGTATGACGTACAACACATTCCAATCACAGGGCAACGAAGAGTGGTCAATTACGTCACAAGGGGCATTGGGGCTAATTGTGGCTGATGAGGTCTTCGAGGTAGAGATACCCTGGTCTACTGCTGATTTAGAGCCGAATGGCTTCACTAGGCTCCGCATCGTTAGCAGCGTGTACCAAAGTAGAGCCGCTGGAGGCGGGAACGATATCGAATTGGCACCCTCGCCACCGATCCAGATTTCTATGCCCGATCTGGAATCGTGGGTTAAAATCCTCGACATGCAAGACCCGACTGGGGATGAGACGGGTGATGGCGACTACACATACCCTCTAGCGGGGGACTTTTCACCTGGAGCGGGGCTGTTTGATCTTGAGCATGCGACAATCGAACAAAGCGCATGGAATGTGAGATTCACATTCAGGATGGCTGAGATTACCAATAGCTGGAATATGATGTGGGGCTGGTCTCATGCCAATATTCAGATCTATGTGGATTCGGCACCTGGAGGCAATCAGGACCTGTTGCCGGGCACATACGCAGAGACATCGCCAGAATGGGGCTGGGAATCTGCGGTCATGCTCGTGGGCGAGGCGGGACCGGTCTATGGTATGACTCACGAATCATCTACACGAATAACCACGGGGATAGAAGCTCAGGCGAATCCAGAAACGAATACGATTGTCGCGACTATCTCAAAATCGATAATCGGAGGGGATCTAGCTACATCCAGATTCCTCATAGTCGTAGGGAGCCAGGACGGTTATGGAGAAGGGAAGCTCCGAGCTGTCGATGAGTCGGCCTCTACATGGGTCGCCGGAGGCGGCGCGCCAGCGAATCCGACCAACTTACAGAAATACCACTCAACCATCTGGGATGTGCTCCTTCCGGAAAGCGTTGATCAGGAGGCTATGCTGAACTCATATGACGTCAGTATGATGGAATATGCTGAACTCCGCGGCGTTGAACTGCCACCCATCGAACAGCAGGTGTACGGATTGACCGTGAGCGAAGTGACTGGCAACTCCGCGTTGTTGACGTGGTCCTCTGCCAAATCCGGCCAGATGAATCTGCGCGTGACCGGCGTTGGGGGGGATGTCATGGATGAAACGTGGGCATCTTCCAGCTCTGACCACGTATACGTCGTTTCAAGCATGAGCCCTGGAGAAGAATACACCGTAACGATCAGTGCCGATGGGGTCAGTATTAGCACATCATTCACCACTCCTGCAGAAGTTGATACTGAGGCCCCGGAGATACTGGGTGCTGAGTATGAAGTCGATGATGGTGCTTACCACCTGACCTTCTTCACAACTGAACCCTCTTCGATAATCCTCGAGGTATGCACGGAAGTATCGTGCTCGTCTGCCGATATCGGCGATGAAGCGAATTATCCGACGGAACAAGTCCACCGCTACTCACTGGCTGTACCAGGAGGCAATCATACAGTGACGATTCATGCCATGGACGTAGCTGGAAACGATGGTTCCATGCTCCTAATCGAATCCGGTACCATATCGGACACGCAAGTAAACAATGGCACACAGAATGGAAATGGCACGGATTCGGGAGATGGTGGCGAGAGTTCAGAGACGAATTCATTGGTCATGCCCCTGATCTTCGTAGTCATTGCTCTAGCCGCGGCGATTCTTGTCTTACAAGGTACGAGGAGACCATTATCCGACGATATGAAAGATGGCTCTTCGGACGTTGGAATTGAAGATTAGGCGGGTGGCTGTGTTTGATTGCCTATCTCAGTGCCGAAATAGGCCTGTACAGCGAATTGCACACATACTCCGGTGGCTTGGGAGTTTTAGCAGGCGATCATCTGAAATCTGCTGCAGACGAAGGTTTGGACATTGCAGCAGTGACGCTGCTATATCGAGAGGGGTATGGTAGGCAACATCTGGATGATGAGGGCAATCAAACCGAAACATACCCTGATCTAGACCCCAATAAGCATCTCGAGGATACGGGCCTGGAATTATCCATACCCTTGGATGGATCGAAACTCAAGTCGAAAATTTGGAGGACTGTGATTCACGGACAGGGTGGTCACGAGGTTCCGGTGTACTTCCTCGACACTCGCCATACCAGCAACAACGAGAGGCACATCAGCCTGTCTGACCGGCTTTACGCAGGAGGTGACGAGATGCGTGTACGTCAGGAGTACCTTCTCGGGGTCGGGGGAATAAGGGCACTCAAAATCCTGGGTCATTGGCCCCTGAAAGGCTTGCACTTGAATGAAGGTCACTGCTCGATGGCCGCCCTTGAGATGATGCGTCAAGGATGGAGTAGGGAAGAGGTCTCTTCGAGAACCCTATTCACAACCCATACCCCTGTAGCCGCAGGGCATGATCGCTTCGAATGGGACCTTGTTGAGAGCGTTGTTGAAGACCTCATAGGGTCCGATGAGAAGAAAGCGGCGAGTGATGGGGGCCAGTGTTCAATGAGCCATCTCGGAATCGGTATGGCGGGCAATGTCAATGCTGTCTCGATTCTGAATGCAGAGGTTGCATCGGGGATGTTTCCTGAAGCTGATATCTCACCGATTACCAATGGGGTTCATCATCCGACATGGATATCGCCGACGATGTCGCGCCTGTATGACGAAGAATTACGAGGTTGGAGATTGGACGGCGATGTTTTACTTGAAGCAGGTACACTTAGCGAAACTGGGCTTGAGCGTGCACGGTCAGAGTCGCGCGCTGTCTTGCGCGAACTTGTCAGATCGATGACTGGCGTGAATCTCGATGGGAATAGGCTTACGATAGGTTTTGCAAGACGTTTCGCGACTTACAAGCGTGCTTCGCTCGTATTCAGAGACATTCCGAGGCTCAATGAGATAGGTTCGGGCCAGATTCAATTCGTCTTCTCCGGCAAAGCCCACCCCAAAGACGAAGGGGGGAAAGCCCTGATCAAGGAGATATTCGATGCTTCAAACAGACTCGAGGACATTCCTGTTGTTTTCCTGGAAGATTATTCCATGTCAACAGGCCTAGCGATGACCAGTGGAGTCGATGTTTGGCTCAATACCCCTGTAAGACCCATGGAAGCAAGTGGCACCTCCGGGATGAAAGCAGTCATGAACGGTGTTCCGAACCTTTCCATCTTGGACGGATGGTGGCCTGAAGCCTGCAATCACGGAGTGAATGGATGGGGAATTGGAAACAAGGAAGACTCTCGAGATGACGACAGGGATGCGAACGCACTGTACGATCTGCTGGAGAATGAGGTGCTACCTGCGTGGAAATCGAGTAGAGATAGATGGTTGTCCATGATGAGATCAGCTATCGTCGCAGGGTCTGCATTCACAGGACAGCGCATGATTCGAGAATACGAGAATATCTACGAGACGTTCGGAATGTGATATCAATTACTCAACAAGGACATTGATAAAAAAGAGGTATTGAGCAACTTCATGATGGGCTCATCGAGAAAGACCGTGACTGATGTCTCGTTTGTCTTGTACGATGAGTCGAAGCGACTCAGAATGCCGCATGTCAAGGGGTCTTTCAATGACTGGAGTTTAGCTCCAATGGAGAAGGGGGAAGATGGCATATGGACCTACTCCCAGCCAATATACGCAGGGACATACGAATGGGGGATGGTTGAGCCCGATGGTTCCGAATGGGGCATATGGCTTCCAGAGAATGCAGGACACAAGGTCAATCTCGTAGTCACTGTGAATCGCGCTGGACAAGTGGAGGGCGCGACGTCGATTCGCATACCTTCGAAGCCATTGGACAGGAGGAACGGAATCGAGCCATTTCTGGATCTATCTGTTAGGGATAGGAAAGGCGTGTATGACCTTCTGAGACTTCTATCGAAAGCGAGCATGCTTAATGTCCTACACGTCATAATATCTGCAAGAGAGCCGGTGAGATTTGGGAAAATACAGAGATTGGCAGGGACATCGGCCACGTCTCTCTCGAGGAGGCTGAAAGAGCTGGAGGGCTGTGGGCTGGTAAGACGAGCCACGCACAAGACCATACCTCCGACGGTGGAGTACCAGGCGACACAGGTGGCCTTCGAAATGGGCCCTTCGCTGATACAGTTGTACAATTGGGCGATTGATAACCACGCTAAACTGGGATTTACGCAAGCGTGAATTGTGGCGCCGACAGCAGGACTCGAACCTGCGACCTGCGGATTAACAGTCCGCCGCTCCACCAACTAAGCTATGTCGGCCCGTCCTGCGGCTGGACAGGCCCTTCATCAATGAATCGCTAGTAAGAATGCGAAAATTCGTAGCAATGTCATTCCCATTCAATGGTCCCGGGTGGTTTGTGCGTGATGTCATAGACAACCCTGTTGACGTGGCCTTTGAGAGAGTTGGTGATTTCAGTACTGATCCCGGATAATACGTCATGAGGGATCGGAGAATACCTGGCGGACATACCATCCAAACTTGTCACGGCACGCACCACGATTGTCTCGCCGTGAACCCGCGTGTCGCCATGGACACCAACTGAGCGAACGGGGAGAAGGGCTGCGAAGTATTGCCATGGAAGATCGCAAAGTCCGGACTCTGCCGCCTCCATGATCCTCCTTTCAACGATATCACATGCTATCCTACAGGCATCGGCACGTTCTCTCGTGACATCGCCTAGCACTCGGACGGCTAGACCGGGCCCGGGGAAAGGCTGTCTCTCAGAGGATGCGATGCCGAGATGTCGTGCGATTGCTCTGACTTCGTCCTTGTAGAAATCTCGCAGAGGTTCGACAATTGAGAGATCTATGTCCTCGGGTATACCACCCACATTGTGATGGCTCTTGATGACGTCGCGCTCCCCGCCTCCTGATTCTATCCAGTCGGGTGCAATCGTCCCCTGGACCAGATATTTAGCGCCGATTTCACGCTGCTCCTCTTCGAATACCCTGATGAACTGCTCCCCTATCGCTTTCCTCTTATCCTCAGGATCTGTTACCCCGTCCAATGAAGCAAAGAAGCGATCGGATGCATCCACGACCTTGAGTTGTATGCCCATCTCGTCGAACATGGAAGATACCTCTTCAGACTCACCTAACCTCATGAGTCCCGTATCAACATAAACGCAATGAAGCAGGTCACCTACAGCCCTGTGTGCTAAAACCGCAGCTACAGTGGAGTCGATTCCACCGCTGCATGCTATGATGGCAGTGTCGTCTATCCCCGACTTGAGGAGCTCTAGGGCCTCTTCGACGAGGTTTTCAGTCTTCATCGTATCACCCTTGAATCGATGAGTCGTCCGAGATGACCTTCTGAGTCATCTCATCCCTCCATGAGGCATAGGAGTCCGATAATTCAGAATCGCTTGAAGCCAGTATCTGGACAGCGAGGGCTCCCGCATTGTCCCCCCTGTCGACTCCAACTGTTGCAACAGGCATGCCCGGGGGCATCTGAACAATCGAGAGGAGTGAATCGAGGGGGACCTTGCCCCCAACTGGAACTCCTATCACCGGCTTGGACGTCATAGATGCGATTACTCCAGGAAGAGCTGCGGCAACGCCTGCGATGCCGACGAATACTGTACATCCAGCCTCTTCCGCGGCTTCAATTATGCCCTCAAGATACTTTGGAGCACGGTGCGCTGATGCAACTCGTAACTCATATTCAATTCCAAAGCGATCCAGAATCGCGGTGCATTTCTGACCGACCGAAAGATCGGATTTTGAACCCATTACTATGCAGACGTCCATGCTACACGGCTGCGAAGGCGGTGCTAAAGCGTGACGGCTCGAAGCGCATCCTTAGAATTCTTCTTTTTCCCATTGGAGGTTCGTTATCTCGATGGGAGGTTCGCTGAGCATATCCCCGGGAATTGGGTTGTGGAGCCTCTTCTGGAATGGATCATAACGGTACCCCGATCTGCCTAGAAGCGAAACAGCAAGATATGTTCCCGTACGGTGCCTGACGCCCTCGATGATGATTTTCGAGTCCCCGACTTCTGGGCCAATGGCGAGGCATGCAGTGCCGAATCTATCCTCTTTCTTCTGCCAGCCTTCTGCCACCTTGGAGGTACCATATGCCTCGGGAGTTATTGGCAGAAGCCATCTCCCAGAAGAAGGCTCAACTGCTTCCGATATTGCTAATACAGTCCTGATCCATGCAATCCAGAAGAAGAGATAGGCGAGCCACCCGAACAAGGTATTGATGAAAATGTGAGCTGCAAAGAAGATGAGTCCGATCAGGATCGATGTCGCATCGATAGGGTAGATGTCAAAAATAGATCTCCGAGCAGGATGATGGCCAATCGCCCCGGTGAATGCTAGGGGGGCTATCGTCAATATCCACCCGATGCAGAACGAGACTAAAGCGACGAGCTGATCATCCGGGGTTCGCCCTGGGAAAATAAGGGGGAAAGAAGCAGCCAAGAGAAAGAATGCCGTCCATGCAACGGGAATAAGCATCGATGGACCTGGTGGGCGTAATCTCTGCCTACGCCATGACGACCATGAATCGGGAGGCTGGGTTTCATGATCGTGCTCAATAATCAGCGATCCCTTGCTCTTTGGCCACCAACTTGGATCGCCTTCGAGCCATTGTTGGTTCAGCCGGCCCACGACGTCCCACCTACCCACAGGATATTGAGTTGGCTCATTCACAGGGGTGCCTCAAGATGAGTTGCCTTGCAGCAAGAACCTCGTCGACACGTCTGACGGGAGTGGTATGCGGGGCGTTCTTGACTATCTCGGGATCCTCTGACAATATGCTAAGGAAGTCTTCAGCGAACTTGTCGAGTACGTCCTTAGATTCTGTTTCAGTTGGTTCCAGCATCAGGCACTCAGGGACAATCTGGGGGAAGTAGAGAGTGGGAGCCATATATCCGTAATCCAACAGGCGTTTTGCCACATCCTTTGCAGTCACTCCCGTGGCATCCTTGACAGGAGTCATGTCGAGGGTGAATTCGTGTTTTACTACATCGGCCGGAGCCCCATCTTTCGGCATTGGTGGCTTACCTTCCGCGGTATCGTTGTGATTCCGCATGATTCTATGTCGTAGGTAATTAGCGTTCAGAACAGCGTGTTCGCTCATTCGCTCGAGATCCCGCCCGTATCTTCGATAGAATGCCCACGCCCTAACGACGGCTCCCGCGTTGCCGTTCCACTGCTGGACCTTGCCTATCGAGGATTCCGGGTCTTCCCATGAGTACCAGAATCCATCGCCCACGCCCTGAGGGTCGTCTTCTGTACGCTCCCTTCTGGCTGCTATCGGAGATGGAAGATACTTCGCGAGATGTGATTTGACGCCAATCGGCCCACTTCCTGGGCCACCGCCGCCATGTGGTTGGCTGAACGTCTTGTGAAGATTGTAATGGACGGCGTCGAAGCCCATTCGCCCTGGATCTGTCTTACCCAGTATGGCATTGAAGTTCGCACCGTCATAGTACATCTGGCCTCCCGCCTCATGGACGATTCGAGCAGCCTCTGCTATTTCTGGCTCGAATACCCCGAGAGTACTAGGATTGGTGATCATCATAGCAGCGGTCTCATCATCCACAGCAGCCCTGAGTGCTTGCAGGTCTATGCGCCCGTCTGGGCCACTAGGTATCTCCACGATCTCATAACCGCACATGGCTGCTGAAGCAGGATTTGTACCATGGGCCGAATCAGGAACAATGACCTTGTTTCTATTGCCCTCGCCATTCGAATTATGATATTCCTGTATGCATCTTATTGCAGTGAATTCGCCCTGTGCGCCCGCAACAGGCTGCAGAGTCACTGAATCCATGCCTGCGCAAATGGAAAGCATATCTTGCATCTCGTAGTATATTGCTAGAAGACCCTGTACCTGTCTATCGGGTTGAAGTGGGTGGATCCTATCTATCCCGGGCATCTGAACGATGCGCTCATTGATTCTGGGGTTGTGCTTCATCGTGCATGAGCCCAATGGATAGAATCCTGTATCGATGCCAAAATTTCTCTGGGATAGGAGAGTATAGTGACGGACAAGCTCTGGCTCACTGGCTCTCGGCCAACGAGGAAGAGCATTGCGCCTCATTGAATTTGGTATGTTTTTGCCGGCATCCCGCCTGATGGGTTCCGGCTGGGACCACCCGGATCCAGGTGCTCCGTTGAAATCGAATACAGAACTCATTGGGACGCCTCCATTAGACTAGCGGCCAGTGCTGAACATAGCCTTTCAATATCCTCTTTCGTGGTTCTCTCATCACAGCCTATTAGAAGACAGTCTCCCATGGTGCTCCACCACTGGCTTAGATCAAATCCGCCCAAGACCCCCATCGAATCCATTCGCTCCAGTGCCTCGCGAGAACTGCAGGGGAGCTTGACTGCAAACTCCCTGAAGACAGGGGCCTCAGGGTAGACGAGTTCGACACCTTCTACGCCCACAACGGCCTCGAGTGCGTTTTGAGTTGCTGCGGTTACTCTCAATGCCAACCTCTCGAGACCCTCCGGGCCCAACAATGACATGTGCATAGCGCCCATTAGAGCGATCAGCGTCTCATTCGAACATATGTTCGAAGTCGCTCTGTGTCGACGTATGTGCTGTTCTCGAGTGGAAAGTGTGAGTGTGTATGCGATCTTTCCATCAGCATCTAGGCTCTGCCCGACTATTCGCCCTGGCATTAGTCGGAGGTAGTCCTTTGTGCAAGCAAATATGCCGTATATTGGGCCTCCTGCTGTAGGGCCTATACCGAAGGGCTGACCCTCGCCCACAACTATGTCTGCGCCCCAATTGCCAGGTGCCTCTATCAGGCCAAGTGAGACTACGTCAACACCGACTATCAAAGCTGTTTTTTCACCAATGATCGATCTTAGGTCGAGCAAGCCTTCGTCCATGGAGCCAAAAGCATTCGGCTGTTCCACGTATACTGCACACGAATCGTTGGCGGCCTTTGCTGCTTCGAGGTCGAGTGTTCCGTCATCTCGATGGGGCAGGACCTTGATCTCAATCCCCACGCCCTGCGTATAATTCTCTATCACAGACATCCTGTGCGGAGGGACGAATTCGGAAACATAGACTGTATCGGGCTGAGATGAGCGCTTTGAACGCACCCTTACGGCACAAGTTATCGCCTCAGCAGCAGCAGTACTGGCGTCATACATGGAAACATTGGCAACGGGCAAGCCAACGAGTTCCGAGACCATAGTCTGGAATTCCCACATCGCCTGCAACATGCCCTGACTTACTTCGGGCTGATAAGGCGTGTAGGATGTTAGGAACTCCCCTCTTGTTGCAAGCATCGGCACCATCGTAGGTACGAAATTCCTCGCTAATCCGGCAGAGATGAAGGAGGGACGTGAGTCTAGATGAGTATTGGCTCCAAGCAGACGCTGGGCGTCTGCTAGTATCTCTTCCTCCGACTGAGGCTCGGGGAGGGGTAATGGGTCATTCCTACGGACATCCCCGGGGATATCGGCAAATAGCTCATCGATGGACTCCATGCCCATTATAGAAAGCATCTCTAATTCTCGACCGAGGTTCGGAAGTTGATCCATGGATATGCCTGTAGTGTGGCCGGCGTAAGAGGTGCTTGAAGGATGCGTTTACACGGAATCTTATACCGACACACTCTTAGACGTAGAAATTCGTTTTAGGGCGAGAGAGATGGGGGTTGCTATCACCGCGTCTGATGGATTCGTCGGGCCGTGGATCGCAGAGATGCTAGGCGAAGACGCCATTGTCGTACCTAACGAGGCCCTTTCGGAGCCCATGATGCTCGATGCTCTTCTCACTCCGTGCACCGCAGTGATACACATCAACTCCTGGGCTCCTGATGCGGCTTTGGGCCGTGATGACAGGCAAACCATGCTTGAGATGCGAGAGCGATCGCGTCCGGTCCTAGAGGCCGTTGGCAGGCATGGTGGGCTTCACCTGATAGTAGTTGGAACGCTTCGAGTCCACTCCCAATGGGAAGAAGGGGAGCCCTACTACGGATCCGATTCAACTATCGCGCCCAGAGACGTTGCCGCAGAGGCACAGCTTTGGATGGAAGAGATGGCGCTCGAGCAGGCGACTCCTGAACGTCCTGTGAGCATACTTCGAGCCTCGAATGTCCAGGGAGTCCCGCTCAGCGGGCCACCTGGGAATGGTCTGCTCCACAAATGGGCCGAGGAATCCCCCATTGGTTGGGTCAACGTACCAGGGGATGGCTCCGAGATGAAGGACTTCGTACACGTCCATGACTTGGCACAGTGCGTTTTGGGCGTGCTTTCCAGCCCGCCGCCGACAAGAGAGAGTCTCGCTGTGGGGTCCGGAAAGGGGATCCCGCTGAGGGACCTCGCGGAGACATATGCGCAAATGACCGGTTGCGAAGCGGAATATGGGCAGAGTTCTGAGGGGCAGGTCTTCGGTATAGTGGATGCCTCAGAGATAGAGGGGCGTCTTGGATTCAGACCGGCTATAAGTCTCGAAGAGATGCTTAGGGAAGCGCTCGAAGCAGCAGGTCACTGAACTTCAGTCGAGAGCCATCTCCAGTATAGGCCTTCCATGGGCGAAATTCCACCCAGTTATCTTGACAGGGATGTCAAGGGAGTCTCCCATAGAGGGTGATTGTTGATCAACTCCTAACCTCATTTCTACCTCTCCGAGGAGAGCGGATGTGGCAATGACGGTTGTCCCGAATAGGAGTTTCTTTGACAATCCTGGGCCAATGGTGCGATCGAGACCAGTGACCTTCATCGCAAGAGGGAATGCATGGCCGATTAGCGAGTCTATCGCTGATTTCCGCGCGCTGAGGGTTACAGCTTCAGCAAGACGGTCAACGAGAGCGTCGATTGCAAATGGGCCCTTCACTTCCCGCTCGGGCTCCGGCTCCGGCTCGG
>DAVB01000018.1 GCA_002505455.1 Euryarchaeota archaeon UBA52
AATCGCACCGATTCATGCTGAATTGAAGCGTCGAGGAATCTCACAAATTCTTCTTCACACAGGACAACATTATGATGAGAACATGTCGAAAGTCTTCTTCGATGATTTGGGGATGCCGCAACCTGACATCTATCTCGGGATTGGAAGTGGTTCTCATGCGACACAGACTGCAAAGGTCATGGTTGAATTTGAGAAGGTTTGCCATGAGCACAAACCGAGCATGGTCGTAGTTGTTGGTGATGTGAATTCCACGGTTGCATGCACCATGGTCTGCGCCAAAGAATGGATTCCCTGCGCACATGTAGAGGCGGGCCTACGCTCCTTTGATCGAGAAATGCCAGAGGAAATCAATCGCTTGGTCACGGATGCAATCGCTGATTTACTGCTTACACCATCTCCAGACGGTGATGAAAATCTACGCAAAGAGGGCGTTGCTGAGGAGAGAATCAAGTTTGTAGGCAATATCATGATTGATTCACTTTTCAATAATCTAGAACGCGCCAAATCGAGCACAATTCATTCAGACTTGGGAATTCAAAAAGGCGCCTATGGAGTTCTAACATTGCATAGGCCCAGCAACGTGGATGACAAAGAAGCGTTCATGCGCATCTTAGATGCTCTGGAACAAATTGGAGAACGAATTTCACTGGTCTTCCCACTTCATCCAAGAACGCGAGCTCGCGCCGAAGAATTTGGTCTAACTGCACGGCTTGAATCCATTCCCAATATCGTACTCACAGGGCCGGCCGGTTACCTTGATTTCGTGGCATTGATGGCTGAATCAAAACTGGTCTTGACCGATTCAGGCGGTCTCCAAGAAGAGACAACAGCCCTGGGGATTCCATGCCTAACGCTCAGAGAAAATACCGAGCGCCCAATCACGGTTACTGAGGGAACCAATACAATCGTTGGAAATGCGACCGATGTCATCCTTGAAGCTGCCAATGACATCCTAGACAATGGCGGTAAGGCTGGGAGAATACCCGAACTATGGGATGGCCACACGGCTCAACGCATAGCTGACATCATAGAGGATACTATACGGTGACAAGATGAAAAAATCGCATTTTCCAATTGACTTAGGTGTACTCACCGCCATTCGACAACTTGTAAATTCTGAATCAACGATAGTCGAACTAGGAAGTGGAAATGGTACGAACCGATTGGTTGCAGAATATACTGTATATTCCATTGAAGACGATGAGAAATGGGTTGGCTATTGCGAGGGTTCGAATTACATCCACGCTCCACTGATTAATCTCGATGATTCAGAAGATTCTATCCGTTGGTACAATCCAGAAATTCTTCGCGAATCACTTCCAGAATCGTATGATCTTGTTTTGATCGACGGGCCTGCTGGAAAGAAAGGACGCGCAGGACTTCTGTCAAATCTCGATTTATTTAGGACAGATGTTCCTTTCATCATTGACGATACTCTTCGCGAACATGAGTGCCAGGTCGCGCGGGAGATGGCCTACCTGCTCAATCGCCCACTCTACATGTTTTGGAATTTCAGCATCATATCTCCAACAATACTCACTGAAGAACAGGTAGCAAGAATCCAAAGAGCAGCACTTCAGGTTTTAGACACCGAAGAGCAACCATATTTGGAGAGTTATTTCACTGAGTCAACACCACTCACAAATATCAATTCCGAAGAGTGGACTGAAAAAATCAGGGAATTAAATGAAAATCGGCTGAGGCTTGCATCACTTGAAGCTCAAAGTAGGAAATTGGACAGTTTAGAGTCCTCAGTATCTCTCCGAATTGGTCTTTTGTTAACATCTCCATTTCGATTCGTACTTGGACTCAGAAAGCGTAAGAAACACTAGAAGGAATGAGGATGAAAATACTACACGTGTTAGCCAATGGACCCCCAGATGTTAATGGGTATGCCGTGCGCACACAAGGTCTACTAAAGGCCTATTCAGAAACTGATGATATCGAACCAATTGGACTAACATCTCCTTGGTACCCTGAACGAGAAAGCATGGCCGAACCGATTGAGGTCAATGGTATCACATACCATCGATGCCTTCACCCTGCTCGAATGAAATCTACATCGGGTGCTAGAATGAAATGGTCAGCCGCACGAGGCCGAGATCGTATTTCAGGTAGTGTGGGATTCGCAGCGAAACCACTGTGGAGGCGCGCGATGCACTTCGCCCTCAAACCATTACGCCCTGGCTGGGCTTGGATTGAGGAGAGGATCTTGTTCAAACACTTCACAGCACGAATCATTGAGGTCGCTAAGCAAGAGAATGCCGATATTATCCATGCTCACGTTCCATACAGAGTCGGTATGCCTGCCATGAAGGCAGCGCACACTCTTGGAACCCCATTCGTGTATGAGATGCGGGGAATGTGGGAAGAATCTGCAGTCGCTAGTGGTCGATGGAAAGCAGGGGGGCTTGCCCATCGCAGATTCCGGCGGATGGAAACCAAAGTGATGCGCAATGCGGATGCAGTAATCTGTATCAGTGAAACTCTTCGTCAAGAGGCAATATCACGTGGAATAAATCCGGAGAAAATCTCCATCGTTCCAAATGCGGTGAATCCAGTAGAAACTGAACCAGAAGTTTCAGAATTATTGGGAGCAGTGCAGGAGAAAATTGGTGATTCTCAAGTCGTGGGGTACATCGGCAGTCTACGCGAGCTGGAAGGCGTCGACAGTACAGCGGATGCAGTCTCGATTCTGAGAAAGCGTGGTGTCAATGCAAAGTTGTTCGTTCTCTCTTCAGAATCAGGACAATCGGAACTACTTGCTCATTGCGAAGAATTGGGAATTGGTGAAGACGCAATCATCACAGGCCCAGTCCCCCACAATCAGGTGACTCCATTCTATGATTTGATTGACGTATTTGTGGTCAGCCGTCCTGACAAGAGAGTCACTCGATTGGTGACTCCATTGAAACCTTTCGAAGCGATGCAAGCAGGTCGTGCACTGGTCATGTCAGACTTGCCCGCCCTAGCAGAAATTGTAAAAGATGGGCAAACAGGTCGCCTGTATCCACCAGACAACATTGAGATGTTGGCTGCTGTCATCGAAGATCTACTCAATAATCGAGACAAGAGAGAAGCACTAGGCTCAGCAGCATCTCAATGGATCGCAGAGAATCGAACATGGTCAAAGGTGATTAGTGGAACCATTGAGGTATACCAGCGGCTTGTTCATGATTCAGGGAGATAATCTCCATCTCTGAGATTACACGGCTGTGGAGAAAGTCGACCCGACTCTGCATATTTCGCCGCTTCCAACAAAGCATCCGGAGTTCCACAATCAATCCAAAGTGAATCAGGCCAATCGATGATCTTGGCCTTTCCTTCCGCGACATAGGTTCGATTGACATCGGTAATCGATACTCCACCACCACTCTCAACCGCAGCATCCAGTCGCGACCAAAACGTCTCATCGAACAGATAGATGCCTCCAATTGCGAACGAAGAGGGGGGGTCTTTCGGTTTCTCAACGAT
>DAVB01000040.1:0-9682 GCA_002505455.1 Euryarchaeota archaeon UBA52
GAGCCACTAGGTGCGAAAGCGAGATGGGTGTTGGAGCCGAACCCAATATTGTCCAGGGAGATGTTGGTTTTCACCCACTCCCAGCCTACATCGTCCCACATCATAAGATCCCACGTCCAAGACTCGTTTTCTGACCAGCCCCCTATCGTTCCGTTCTCCGGGTGATACGCCACTTCGGGATCGGAGGAATTGAATGCATATTGCACGAAATCAGCGCCACTGCGAACGAACTCGACATCGGTCCAGAGCGTGTCTACAACAAAACTCTCCCCATCTGGATTCAAGACCGCAACCCTGTTCGTGCTACCTTCCGGAGGTACGCTTGCATTGATGTGATCGTTATCCACAACTACATTCCAGTCCGACCACACTTCTACCAGGTAGTTCACATCGGATGAGGTGAGATGCTGCCACTCGTATCCGACGGATTCAGTCCATTTGGAAAATCTGTCAACAGTGTCCCTGGCCGGATCGATTGTAATCGAGAGGAAAACGACCTCCTCTTCGATAGCCGGATCCAGATTCATCTTTATCCACTGAAGATTCGACGAGATGATCAGGCAAACGTCTGGGCACGAGGTGTAGATGAATGCTAGAACGACTATCTTACCCTCGAAGTCAGACAGAGTCACCAACTCGCCATGCTGGTCCGTTAGGGTGAAGTCCGGAGCAGAGATCGGATCCCTGTATTCTATGCCGTTGAAGCTGGAACCTTGGACACTTTCGAAGCACCCTGCTGCGCTGGAGCCCATTAGAATCAAGCACAGGGAAGCCGCGAACCACCTCACACAGATTCCTCCACTAGAGCCATTATGTCATCTAGGACCATATCGGCGTTCCAGACAAAGTCTCCCCAGTACACCCTCTGGTTCCCTGACCTGTCCACTATGATGGTACCTGTCGTATGGTCGATGTAGTAAAGCGGGTGATGCATGGTCTCTACGTCTCCCTCAGACTGCTGGGTTTCCACGCCACATCCGTCAGCGTCTGTTTGCTCACCTTCAGGCGTATCCGGGCACAAATCGAATCCATCCACGGTCCCGTCGCCATCCGTATCATTCGCATAGGTCTCCAATCCGACATCGAAAGCTCTCCATACCGGCTCCATGGTCTCCAGATCAGAGGATAGGTGCGGCCATTCTAGGCCCCGATCATAGGCATAATTCTTCATAACACTCGAATTATCGTACCACGGGTCGACAGTTATCGATAGTAGATGAACTTCCGTGCCGAGATTGTCTCCGAGCTCATTTCCTATCCAAGCCATGTTGGCGCTAACTTGTGGGCAAACGTCAGGACAACGCGTGAATAGGAATGCGACAACTACAACGTCGCCAAGATAGTCGTTGAATGCCACAGGATCGCCATTTTGGTCAATCAAGACGAAATCTGGGGTCGCTCTTGGCGGTACGATATCTTCTCCGTAGAACACGTCGATTTGTTCATCGGCCCCGAGGCAACCAGGTATCAGAAGTATCGAGAATATCGTTAGCGCCTTGACTCTCAGAATCACTCTTTCCGAGGTCTTAGCCAGAGATATACTCCTAAGCATATGACCATTCCCGTCACAGCAATGATTTGAATCATTCCGGTCCACGTATCCTCGCCCCCGGCCCTTCCTAATTTGACGACAAATGACCCAATAATATCGCCATCAGAGTCTATGATAGCCATCTCGTGGCTTCCATCCACCCATTCTTGTCTGGAGAACCATATCTTGCAGCCCTCGCCGGCATCTCCTCCGACTGTGCACAATGCAGAAGCCCCCTCATTCTCCGTTGCAGATTTTACTGAGATCGTGCGCCCCGCGGACGAGAATACATACAGAGAGCTGCCTGGAACGAGGTCTACGGAGCCCCTACTCAGGGTGAATTTACCCCCTTCTTCGCTTATTGACATCATGTTGGAGGCCAGAGGGTCGAAATCAGGAAGAAGCACGTATGGGCCGGGCACAGAACCCTCTGTATGATTGTCCGGTAAGAGATCCACGGCCACGCTTTGCCATGAAGATCCGTTTTGATATACAGTGACAACATACTCTCCGGGGTTCCAGGTCCCGTTCTCGAAAGTGAATTGGCATTCATCAGCATTGGAAGTGGTGTTCCTAGCCGTCATTTCACAGGTATAATCGTCGACTTCGTCTCCATCCACATCGATTCCAGCGGATCTATTCCACGTTACCGTGTTGTACAGTACTAAGGTATCGTTGATCAAGAGGTCAGCCGACTCAGGTTGCACGCTCGACGTTCGTAGTATGATCGCGTAACTATTCGCGCCATGCGCGGCCACCTGTCCCGACAGGACCACTACGAGGAGAATTGCAAGGATACGCCTCAAGCACACCCCTCACACGTCGGTATCCCATAGGGGAGGGTATTCGAATCGAGGATCAATATCCTCATCGAACTGAACCACGTATACCCCGCTCACCATTTCAGATATGAATACGAAACCACGGGGATCGAACTGAAGCCCCCAGTCGAAGGGAATCATGCAGGATGCCCAGCAGTCTGCCATATCATAGCCCATGTCTACCGATGCGTTATCCGACCACTCGGGACCCGCTGGGAGGTAATACCCGATTGTGTGGGTCGGTGCCAACTCCTCGATGCCCTGGAAACCAAGCTCTGGATCAGCTGCGCCGTTCTTCCACACTATCTCGTCCCATATCTTGCCATGGTCAGTCGCCCAGATGCCTGCATGATAATGAGTCCAGTACACCATTCCATTGGCTGCAGTGTCGCCATTGTGGGGGCTGTAGATGTAGCCGCCGGGGATATAGTGGTGCGGATGCTCTTCACCATCCTTGATGCTCGTACCCGGAAGCTTCCATTTTGATACTAGGAAGGGCTTCGCGGGGTCGGTCGTATCTATCGTCCAGATGTACCCTGTGTGATTCGCGTTAGTGCCGTATTCTGGTGCTATGTACGTGTAGTGCCTCCAATTGACGCCTTTGGAAGGGTCTTCCGGCCCGCTTCCACACTGGCTGGGCCATTCATTAACCGGGTCCATGATGCTCACTCCGCTGCAAACGAGATAGTCATTCGGAACTGCGTAGTGGATGTTGTCATTGCCCTGTTCAGCATCCAGCCACACCTCCGGGTCCATGTTAGCGTGCCCTCCCCCGTCTGGACCGTACCAACCAGAGTCATCGGTCGGGCACCCCAGCCATCTACCGGTCTCGGGTGGCCACGATATTCCCAGGGGATCTGCTATCTGAGGTGGCTCGGATACATCGACAAGTCGCAATCCTGCGCCCCAGTATGATACCGCTAGCATCTTCTGTTTTGTTATCGGGTGTATGAAGAAGACATTGTCGTGATTGAATATGGACCCGCCGCAGGTTGTCTCAGGTTCGGGGGTGTACCCTCCCCATCTAATGATCTCTCGACTTGCGTTCTGCTGCTCTTGGTTGTCAAATGGGTTGAGGCCTTCGAAGTCAATCAGTGCATAGAATACTTGAGTGCCCTTGTAGAACGTCCCGCTAGATCCTTCTACCATCTCAGGATACGGGTCAGCACCGAAAAGGAAGAGATGACAATCATCTTGCCACAACGCAGTTGGATTGGCCGGGGTCCAGTCGCAGTAAACGTGCAGATCCTGGTTGTGGAACCCTGCGGGAGGATTGTCCCATTCGGCGACCTTGATTGGACTTGTCTTGTCGCCGACGTAGATCAGATCGAGCCGATTAGCGCCGCTATTCGCATCATCATCATTCGGGATGGGGTCTAATTCCGAATTGGTAAGCTCGTGATTGATGAGGGCCCAGTTGTTGTCCTGTGTGACCTTTATGTCGATGATCCTCGCGACCTCGGCGTAATACGTTGATAGTAGCCTGATGTCGTTGGGCCTGCTTATGTCGAGTATCTCGAACTGATTGTATGAAGAGACATATGCGTAGCAGCCCCCCGTGCCGTCTCCGTAAATCTCACAATCCTCGAGGAAGTTGCCCTCTATGGCGATCTCCGAGTTATCCCCTGGTGTCGGTCCCACGTTCTTGAATTCATCATAGCAAGGCCGCCCTGCTACGTTATCCAATTCCGCAGGGGGCGTTACCTCCCCGTCGCAGTTCAGATTATGGTAGTCGATCATCCTGGCATTTGGGGTCTTCAGCCTGTGAGCCATCAGGTCGCTGTGAGAGTGATTCTCATCCTCTATCTCGAACACGGGGTCGACCCATACCCACTCGTCGTCATCGTCGGAATCCCCTCCTCCGAGACCGAAACAACCGGACAATACCGCGGAAAGCATGAGCAGTACTAGAGCAGATGAAGTGACGATTCCATTCTTCATGTCGAGGCCTCTGACGCCACGGGAGTAAGGGCGTCCTGTTGAAGGTGATGGTCTCAGGTACCTCATCTTGTAGCATAGGGGGCATCTATGTCAAGTTGAACAATATACAGCCCGGATGTGATGCAGGAAAGGTATGTGTATCCCTCGTGATACTCCGCTGCCCACAGGAACGGAGTCCAACCAAAATCGTAGAATGAACTCTCCAGAGGCGTCCCGTCTGCCCCATGGGGGAGGTGATACCCGACCGTCGCATCGAAGTGCACATCAGTTACATTCCCTCCTTCTATCCCTGCGAGCATGAGGGTCTCTATGTCCACGACCCATAGCCCCGCGTGGTAGCTTGACAGGTATATCCTACCATCCCAGGTACCGCCGAGACTGGTGTCCCGGTACGATCCCGTAGTATCGAATATCTGGGTATCGGCGTTGTGCGGGCTGAATAGGAGCCATTCTTCGCCCCCAGGTATGAAGTGCTCCTCAGCAAACGGAATCTCGTATCCGTGTATGAGCTTCGGGAGGAATCTCAACTGACCGTTGACCTCCTCATACTCCGTCGTGTCGAGGAGATACGACATCCCGGTCCCGACATATGTCTCGAGAACCTCCGTAGATAGAAGGGTAAGGTGCCGCTTTCCTGCAGGATACCCTATGTGACTTGCATCAACCATCTCATCTATTGGCTCAGCATAGTGAATGTATGATGCTCGTCCGCCATTCTCATTGCCGTTGGTGCCGCTGTCCGGCAAGCCATCGCCATCCAAATCCGCGAATTCCATCCAGAGCCCTACCTCTGGGGCCCTCCAGTTGCACCCCAATTGGGTTCCGAAGGTAGCAGCGCACCCTCCCGCGATGAATGCGTACTCGATCGGCGTATTCGTAGGATGAGGGACATCGCTTACATCGAATATTCTCAGGCCGGCCTCCCAGTAAGCGCCGTAGACATACGTTCTTCCAAACCGCGGATCGTTCTGATCCTCGCCTGGCCATGTTTGCACAGTCATATCGTGGATGTATATCCAACCCCCATTAGTCGTCTCCCAGTTTACCTCGGCCTCACCCACCTTGAGAATAACTGGGCGATCTCCCGGGCCGTCGAAATTCAGATGTGCGATCGTGATTCCTCCACAGGCATCTCCCTGTCCAACGTCACAGGCATCATAGTCTGGATTTGCGACGAATATGTACCACTCGTCGTCTATAATGTGCGTATACAGATTATGCGGTCCACTCGGGTGATCGGCGTCATACCAAGCGTCAATGAACACCGGGTCGGTCTTGTCCGTGACTTCGACCAAAGTGACGGTAACCTGAGCGGGATCTTCCCAGCTGCCCACATTGGGATCGGCAGCGCCGGGATCCACTAACTGATTCTGGACGATGATGTATTCACGACCATCATATTGCAGATATTTGACATCGAGAACTTGTGTGTTAGGGTCATAATATACCCCTGTAACCGTTGTGTTGGACGGATCAGTGACGTCGACGATATGCATCTCGCTCCATCCAGCAATATATGCGTATACTCTGCCATCAGGCGACTCTGCAACCTGGACTTCTGCATTGCCCGGGGCAGTCAGGGGATCGTACCCTAATGGCTCTATATTCGGAGTAGAGAGAACGTGTTGACTAGCGTTCCTGTGGTCATGATCCTCTTCTTGAAGAAGGGGGTCGAATAACTCTTCATTAACGACTGCTCCACCATCGCTACTGCTATCTGAAATTAGATATCCAAGAGAGGCTCCGACCATCAGCAGAGATAGAGCTAGGCCTGTGAATAAGGCTGCACGCTTGCCAATCATCAACCGGTCGTCTGAGAGTCATCTGTTCAAACCATCGCTGTATTGAACTGCACGGATCACCGAAGCGACGCTATTATGCTCGGATCCAATCTCTCCCATGAGAAGCCGCCATCCTTCTCCGCAGCTCGCCCGAAATGCCCGCCAGCAGCAGTTCTCGCATATATCGGCTTGCGCAGGGCAAGCCTATCGATTATGGAAGAAGGCCTGAAATCAAAAATTTCCACCAACCTATCTGCGATCCATCGATCGCTCAACCCATCCTTTGAAGACCCCTTGGTGTCGACGTGTATCGCGGTGGGTTCAGCTACGCCTATGGCATACCCCAATTGAATCTCGCATATGTCTGCAAGGCCTGATGCAACCACGTGCTTGGCCGCCCATCTGGCGGCGTACGCCGCGGACCTGTCCACTTTGCTGGGGTCTTTTCCGCTGAACGCCCCGCCTCCATGGCACCCTATTCCCCCGTACGTGTCTACTATGATCTTCCTTCCAGTGAGTCCTGCATCAGCATAAGGCCCTCCAAGGATGAATCTGCCAGTTCCATTGACCACAACCTTTGTTTCCTCGGTGATCATTATTTCAGGAATTGTCGGACGGATGATTTTATTCATGATTTCAGACTCTATGTATCGATGTTCTTCAGTGGTATCCCCTCCAAACCTCTCGTTTGCTAGATCATCATGCTGAACCGCCATTATGAGGCTCGTGATCCCGATTGGCCGTCCATTCTCGTACATCACAGATACCTGACTCTTTCCATCAGGTCTTATCCACGGGATGGTCTCAGATCGGCACGCCCGTGTGATGGCATCAGTCAAGCGATGTGAGAGCATTATTGGCACTGGCATGTAAGATCCCTCTAAGCCCTCGATATCTTCTGATTCATTGGATGCGAATCCGAACATTATGCCTTGATCACCAGCACCCTGGTCCTTGTCGATACCCATGTCTTTGTTTACGCCTTGAGCAATTTCTGGAGATTGCCTTCCGATAAGTGTAATCACGTTACAATTGCCGCCACGCCTTGCATCCATTCCAACGGCCTGATCGTCATAGCCAATTTGTACTGCAGTCTTCCTTGCTATCTCCTCAAAGTCCACTTCTTGATCCTCATTCAACGTGATTTCTCCCGCGACTACAATTGTGCTTTCATCAGCCATGCCTTTGACCATAGTTTCCACAGCTACCCTCGCAAATGGATCAGCGTCAATACAAGCATCGAGTATTGAATCCGAGATAGCATCACAGAGCTTATCTGGGTGTCCTGCAGAAACAGATTCAGAGGTTAATACACGGCCCATTGTGCTAGGGGCGTCGGAACAGGTCCTTGAAATCCTCGCTGAATCAAGAATATGTGGGGTCGCACATAGACTCATTTAGAACTACTAAACCAGAGTTACATGGCCCTGATGCCCGCTGCCGAGCAATACCTTGTATCGGATATCAAACTCGCTGATTTTGGACGCCGGGAGATAACAATGGCAGAGCACGAGATGCCCGGGCTAATGGAAACAAGGGCAAGATACGCATCAAAACAACCACTGTCAGGAGTCAGGATAACCGGCTCCCTCCACATGACCATCCAGACAGCCGTCCTGATCGAGACCCTAACCGCTCTCGGCGCACACGTTCGGTGGGCAAGCTGCAATATCTTCTCCACACAAGATCATGCCGCAGCCGCCATAGCCGCCTCAGGCGTACCTGTGTTCGCATGGAAAGGCATGACCCTCGAAGAGTATTGGGAATGCACTTTCAGAGCACTGACTCACGATGGCGGCATAGGCCCTCAACTAATCGTCGACGATGGTGGGGATGCGACCCTATTGATACACAAGGGCTGGGAACTAGAACACGGCAGCGGATGGGTCGAAGAGCCATCTTCATCGTCAGAAGAGGCAGTTATCAAGGCCCTTCTCGTCCGGATCCACGAAAAAGATAGCACGATCTGGACAAGGATGTCAGCCGACATAATAGGGGTATCTGAAGAGACGACTACAGGCGTGCTGAGACTCAACCAACGGGTTGATGAGGGCACACTCCTCTTCCCCGCCATCAACGTGAATGATTCAGTCACCAAATCGAAGTTTGACAATCTCTACGGATGCAGGGAATCGCTGGTCGATGGCATAAAGCGCGCTACGGACGTGATGATATCTGGAAAGCACGCGGTTGTATGCGGGTATGGCGATGTTGGAAAAGGCTCTGCAGCAGCTCTAAAGGCACAGGGCGCACGAGTCACAGTCACTGAAGTCGACCCAATATGCGCGCTCCAAGCAGCGATGGAGGGATTCACCGTCGCCACTATCGAGGACACCCTTGGAGATGCAGACATATACGTGACTGCGACGGGGAATAGAGACGTCATAACGCTTGAGCACCTCAAGCAGATGAAAGACCAGGCAATCGTGTGCAATATTGGTCATTTCGATAACGAGATACAAGTCGAAAGACTGCAAAGTGACTCTGGAATAGGGCATCAGAACATTAAGCCACAAGTCGATCGATATGACTTTGAGGATGGCCATTCGATCTACCTTCTCGCCGAAGGCAGGCTGGTCAATCTAGGATGCGCCACTGGCCACCCCAGTTTCGTAATGTCGAACAGCTTCTGCAACCAGGTTCTCGCACAGATGGATCTCTGGAAAAACCGAGGCACTAAGGAGAAGAAGGTATATCTCTTGCCCAAGCATCTTGACGAGGAGGTTGCCATGCTTCATTTGAACCGAATCGGGGCCAAACTGACCAATCTCAGCGAGGAACAAGCCGAATACATCGGAGTCGACGTAAGCGGCCCATTCAAATCCGCCAACTACCGGTACTGAAAGTCGGACATCTTGATACCCTCCAAGCCACACCGCCCACCGTGAAGGCGCTCATCCCGCTACTGGTCACTGCCCTGATTTTGCTGCCACCGGTCACGGCGCACGAGGCGAAGGATTACACGGTCCTCCTCACATCTGAGGGCACTTCACCAGCTTCTGTCCCGGAGGGGGTTTTGGTGACGACTGATCGACTGTTCTTCATGATGGTTGATAGCAGGAATGACACTCGACACATGGTCACTTTGGACGTCGATAATGATGGGTCCTATGACGGCCCGGATGATCTCTCGTCCCCATGGCTCACATCATCATGCGAACTCGATGAAGAAGGCAATAAAACAGACCAAGATTGCAAGGTCACATATACGCTAATATTAGGTCCTGAAAATGGCATACTGCCTGGTAATATATCATTATTAATTAAAATATATGAAAATGAGAATATCACGAATCACACATTGAATGCCTCTTTCACCGAAGATGTCCATTCGCCGCCTCAGAATCTACAGTCCCCGATAGATTCGCAGCCCGAAGCAGAGCAAGATGACGCTGCCATCACGGATACATGGCTCTCGAGATTGGCCTTGGTAGGGATCTTGGTCGGAATAACCATGGCGTTAATTTCAATCTCAGCACTGATCCGTGACAAAAGCAAACAAGATTGAATATTCCCTGCAAGGGATGCAATCAAGACCTACTTGTCTGTCGTAACCCCAAGGGGCGCTTAGCTCAGCTTGGAAGAGCACCTGGTTTGCAACCAGGGGG
>DAVB01000040.1:9986-11135 GCA_002505455.1 Euryarchaeota archaeon UBA52
TCTGGTTTGCAACCAGAAGGCCGGGGGTTCAAATCCCCCAGCGTCCACCATTATGAACATGAAAAGTGACTCAGATGACTAACAAAAAAACAACGGGAAATAATTAATTTTTATACGATAATTGACACTCACCTCAGGCAGATAACTTGGATTTTGATAAGGCCTTGAACCGTCTACCTTTCATCGATTCGTTTTAATACGGCAAAGCAGCGTAATCTATACATGCACGTAGCCATGCTTAGACGAACGGTTTTCTCCCGAGAGGATGTCTCAGGAAATAATCCCGAATTCCAAGGAGATAGGGCACATTTGGCCCATGTCAGACCGCCGGTACTCCTCGGTCTGATTTCGATCATGATGATAATTCTAGTCAGCTCAACAGGTCAGGGTGGCGACGTGGAACTGAAAGACGGTGTGAAGGCTATGCACACTTGCTCTTGGTCCACCGGTGCAACTGATTCTGTGAACGAAGGCGTCACTGCGGTTGAAACACTCTCAGCGACGTCGGACTCCTCAGGCACCTGCTCTTATTCAATAATAGGCGGTGCCGATTCAGGCGACTTTTCATTAAGCGGCGCTTCCCTAAGCTTCGGCACAGCACCAGATTACGAGAGTCCCGCCGATGCCGATAGCAATAACGAGTATGTCGTCCAAGTCAGGGCGACAGACTCAGCAGACTCGGCCAACACCGACCTCACCATCACAGTCACAGTAAATGATTTGACTCTAGCAATCGGATCCGGTCAATCATTCGCCCTGTCTGAAACAGCATCCGACGGAGACTCTGTAGGTACCGTTACCCTGTCTGCAGATACTGCTGTCGCATGGTCTCTTTTGAGCAACGGCGCGGACGCTGACGGTGACGGGACCTCGCCATTCTCGATCTCCTCTTCGGGTGTAATATCCCTCTCTGATTCAGGAGACATCAACTTTGAGACAACGACGTCCTACTCGCTGAACGTCCTAGCAACCAACTTCGACGAATCCGATATCAAGGCCGTCACGATCACAGTCACTAACATAGCTCCAACCATTACCGACGATGATACAGGCACTGTCTCTGAGACAGCGGCCAATGGAGCCACTGTGGTAGATTTGGCGAACACAGGCGATGATGACGGAATTACCTGGTCGATCACCGCGGGCAAC
>DAVB01000008.1 GCA_002505455.1 Euryarchaeota archaeon UBA52
GGCCCATTTCGGCCATGCTTGTAGTTTGGTTGCGCCTAATTGGAAGGGTGTTCCGTCTCCTGCCCTCCGGTCTGATAAGCGACCACTTGCCCTCTGACCTTTGTCGAATACAATCACATTATGTCCCAAATCGTCAAGCAGCCGGGCTGAAAAAAGACCTGATAGCCCGCCGCCAACTATACCTACATTCAGTTTTCGTCTTGCTGTTGGGGCTTCAGTCCATGCCCTATATTCCTCGATGTTGAGGCGGTCCGCATGATCTCGAAGATTACGCCGTCGCACCCGTCCCATACGAACTTCCGGAGGGTCGAAGGGACGGTCGAATAGACCATAGCACCACATAACTCCCGCGATAGAATTGGGATTTCTTCCGTCCAATGCATATCTATCGTTGAGATCTAGTGTGAAGCGCATGGCTTCCTCGGGGTCGTCCATCCAGCGTACAGTGCCCTTACCCCAAGTCATACGGACATTGTTGTGCATAACACCGTGGCGTATCAATCCGATTTGAGCTGCGTTCCAGAGTGCCTCATTGGTGCGTCCCCGCTCTAAATCCATTTTGAGAAGAGGGGGTCTGGTCGGTACAGAACTTTGCCATGAAGCGCGTGCCCATTCCGGCAAATGTCTCCAATCTGAAGGTTGTTTCAGGTCTCGAGCGTGGTGATAAGCATGTTCTCGAAAAACCAACATTTCATCAAGGAATTTTTGAGCTCCCTTGGTGCCAGAGTTTGCGGCATCACGAACAAGTCGTGTTGCTGCTATCATACCATGGTGGAGCCATGGTGACATCCCACTAACGCCATGTCTTTTTGCTGCATTGTTCCGAGTTCGATGATAACGGCCCAGACCGTCCGCAAGGAATTCGTTCCATCGCTTCTTCGCAGCAGAGGCTCCACCGACCATATCAGCGACTGGAATAACGGTGGGATCGATGTTACAGTCCGCCAACAAACTGCGAGCCCCGTCTTTGCGCAGTTCCGCGGAAGCGTCTACAGGTTTGAAAGGCGGCACCCAACCCTCGGGGAAGCGAATTATTTCATGGTTGGATTGGGGCCATCGCTGTGTCATACGTTGCTTCATTTCCTTCTTGGTGGCATCACGAAATCTGAAGGGCCTATCCATTGAACGTCCAAACACAGGTCGAGGCAAGACGCAATGTGAATCTACCTCAATGACAGGGCGTATGCGTGCTACGGACTCAGTCCAATCAGACCATGGTGTGAGATCTACTAGGTCAGTTACTATGACTTTCGCATCCTGTGCAAGACGCAAGAGATTTGGTTCTCGATGACCTTCACGTGAGACGTGGAGTATGTGCTTCACCCCAAGTTCTTTTGCGTGATGTGCGACATCTGCAGCACCCTCTAACAAAAAACGATGGTGCCTGTAGGACGCATGGGGGTACCTTTCATCGAGCCCCTGGTAGATTAGGAGTGGTAGACGGAGGCTCTCGGCAATCGTTCGAGCGACGTCGAAAGTCGGATTCTCGTCCAGGCGTATAGCAGCCCGCATCCAGTGTATTACAAATCGAGGAGCGGCGATTTCCGGGCCGTCGTGGAATACACATCTTTCTTCAAGATGGAGCGGTAACTTAGGCTTCATCGATTCTCCCTAATCCCAACTTAATTTGAATTGACGTTCTTCACCGCGATACTCATTTTCTTCTTCTCTGATGATAGTGTATGGTGATGAATTTTACAAGAGCTTGTTTGCGATTTCCAATAAGATTGCATTGTTGAAGACATGTCATGACGCGCCGATGACGGACGTAGGTTCAAGTTGGTGTGCCTTCAGGGCCCCATGATGCTGACCATAAGCGACAAGGCTCATGAGATGCTCCTGCATTACTCGGCACAGGCGGAAGAAGGCGATTCTCTGGCTCTCAGAATCGAAATAGTAGGGAGGGGGCCCAAGGGATTTCAATATGACCTCCAGTTTATCGATATCAATGATGCAGGCGATGACGACGTAGCACAGGAGGCTCGAGGATTCCAAGTTCGAATTGCAGCGCGCAGTGCGAAATACTTGGATGGCGCTACTTTAGATTTCAAAGAGACTCTAATGGGCGGTGGTTTCTCTTTTGAAAATCCAAATCCATTGTGGATTGATGATCTTTCTCAGAGAGTCGCGGAAGTGATTGACAAAAACGTGAATCCGGCTGTAGCTTCGCATGGAGGCCATGTGGACTTGGTCGGTGTCGATGAAAATAAGGCGATAATCGCATTTGGGGGTGGCTGTCAAGGATGTGGAATGGCTGATGTCACTCTGAAGCAGGGGGTTGAGGTCATGATTATGGATAATGTCCCGGAGATAGTTGAGGTTGTTGATGCGACGGATCACGCCGCGGGTGCTAACCCATTCTATTGAATTCAATTTCAGTAGACCATGCTGATTTCATCGTCATCTGGCTCGTCACTAGGAGCTGGCAAGGCAGATGCTTGGGCTCTCTCGAAGACCTCTCTGACTTTATTCTCGATTTCTCTTGCCTCATCGAGCAGGGTCTGTACAGGGATTTCGATATCCATTAGATCGCAAAGTGCCTCAACAGCAATCAATGCCGCCCTTGCATCGGGATAAGCTGGATTGCACTCTGCTAGTAGAACCGTCACATCGAGATTCTGACGTTCACCTTCGGCGAGAAGGAAACCGGAAACACCAGTCACGATTCCTTGCTGTATCCTCTGTATCCCGGCTTTGTCCAATGAGTCTCTCCCGTGTTGAAGGGAAGAGACGCCCCATATCTCGCCGTCTTCCTTGAGCCCCAGATCTTCACTAACCAAACCATCAATGATGACGAGTCGTTCAAAACCGCCGCCATGAAACCACTCGAGGATGGTATTCGAAAATTGCACATCGCTACTTTGAGGAAACTGAATCTCAGATATGAAGACTCCAAATTCATCCCCCTGATATACGCGAACAGGGTGTTTGGGTACAGATTCTTGAATCAGGGCTACAGCAGGGAAATCAGGATTTATGACCGTGCCCATTGGATTGAGATTCATTGACTTGATGAGATGCGAAGCCGCAATTACACCCACAGAACCGACCGTAGTAAGGCCGCAGACTGCTACACCCCCAAGCGTAGCAGGATCTGCTCCCTTTTGGAGTACAAGCGAATAACTCGCTCCGGTGGGTTCGACCATGAATCCGGCAATGGGCGGCTCATCTTGAATTGTGCGGGTAAAGGAGAGAATCGTAGGTGTTCATAAAACAAGGGGAAAATTAACATGAGTGTCAACATCGGCTAACTCATGAGTGATTCTGGGGATGAGGCCCGGCTCTATTTACAGGTTGGTTCACAAGAGATTGACCTAAAGGGGTCGATGCGTGAAGTAAATGATGGGTGGATACGAATCAAGGATCAAGATACATGGGCATCGGCTCTTTCAAAGATCCGTATCGCACGACAAGAGGCTATCGATGCTTCAGTAGAAGCGATGACAAAACAAGGAATACCGGAAAGTGGATCTGCTTTCAACCGGCTGATTGACAATTGCGGTATTCACAAAACTGCTGACATCATACTGGCAGCAGTGCACTTTCTGCGCTCGGTTGAGAAGCAGAATGACTCTCCCCCGAGAGTGGTTAAGCGTCTTCTTATTTCCACGGGAAAGTGGACCGAGGAGGAAATTGAAAAATGGAATATCTCTCTGTACATCAATAGGATGATCGAGGGGGGGTCAAGTATAGGGAAGTCGCCTCTCCTGACATATCCGTCAGGCACGGACAAAAACCGATATGCTATACTGACTGATGCGGGTATTGACCATCTTGAGAGGCTGTCGACGTGAGCGACGGTGAAGATGGAATTGCCAAGGATTGGTCGTACACATCTCACGTGCGCGCCGATCTTCGAGGGGTGGACCTGTCAGGTGCCGACCTGCGTCGAGCGATATTCGATGGTGCGGATCTCGAGGGCGCGGACCTATCGGGAGCGGATTTACGAGGTGCCTCATTCAGACGTGCGAATCTCATGAAGGCTGCTCTTGACGATTCGGACATGCGCAACGCGAGATTCGTCAAAGCAAAATTGAGTCTTTCGAATATGCAAGGGGCTCGTATGGATGGTGCGGATCTAAGAGGGATTAGGGGGCGATATGCCATATGGAGAGAGGCCAATTGGTGGGATGCAACGATGGACGATTCGCTAAGAAAGGCCCTGTCGAAAAAATGGCCTAAGCCATAATAGTGCGTCATTAGCACTAATTTTCCAATATTCTACTCAGACCGTTTTTCATCCAATCGGGGATTGGTTCCTTTTCGGTAACTGCGTCCATGCTAGTACAGACCGTGGTCTGAATCGCACTCCAACACAAAGTCCCGTGTTGGTTTTCAATCACATAACGCCATGTGATTGACGTAGTTCCGATCTTAATCACCGTAATCTTGCAGCATGCAGTATCTCCATATTCCAAGGGATGGTGAAATTTGGCTTCACTGTGTACAAGAGGCAGTGCGACTTTCTTCTCTTGCAAAACATCGCGGTAGTGCATGTCGCAGGTTGTTTCCCAAGACTCCTCGAAAAATCTGTGTGCTAAATCCCAGTAATGGGGGTAGTAGACTATACCTGCAATATCGACCATAGGGAAGTCGATTCGGCGGGTAGAAGTGAATGGCATGCAAACTGGTGTGGCTGCCTTCTTCATATCCATTTGCTAAACTCGGACGGTTCGATGGGTTACTTCCTGGGGGATGTTAGAAGCACGCTAGTTGCGATCGGCCCAGTATCGTTAACCGACGGGTAGTTCAGGGTGTTATTGGAAGCGGGTATAGCCCAGGGATTGCTATCATGCCCACATCTCCTTTCAGCCTGCTGGCTATCGGATGAGCCGAATCTGAATGAAGCTATGCTCGCTGCAAAGTGTGTGCCTCCTAGAATGGCCATCACTGTTTGTTCGATGAAGGCGGCAGAAGATGACCACTCTGGATTCATCAGCATCGTTACGCTTCCCAAGATTAGAGCGGACATGGAGCACAGAACCGAGATGTGCATGTAAAGAGCATTCTTCTCCGGTTTCATGCTACTCCCAGCGGACGATAGGAGCATGAAGATCCCGAAGAGGCTCGGGAAGAGTGCTGTCACAAAGCCTGTAGTTATCCAAAAAACTACGCCCAGAGCGAACATGAGGGAACCTATGGCAGCCGTTAGTTGAGGCATATTCAAACCAAGAAACTTGTAGCGGTTCATGGTTGCCCGTAATTACATCAGTATATGATATACAGTTCGTCCTTGCGAAACAAAATTTGCCGAATTGTGAATTCTATCTTAGTTGTTAGTCCTGTGGATATCTGGGAAACAAACAAATAATTCCCTCTCGTTCAGCAAATCATGAATGAAATGACCCGCGATAAGATTCTAGCTTCCACAGCGGTTTTGATGTTGATTTTTGTCACTGCTTCCCAAATGGTTGGAAGCGTAGAATTGGAAGAAGAGCGTGGTACGTCTCGATTTACCTCATCTGATACGGGCTCGCCGATTCAGTATACGAGTTCACACACGGTCGTGAGTATTGGGCCGTCATCCAGAACTGCCGTGTTGGAGATGCCGGGAGGGCACGATTATTCTCGGCCATTGCCTCTTGTAGTTGCTTTGCACGGATTCAGCAACAGCGGTCAAGAGGTAACGTACAACATGGGGCTAACAGATAGTATACACAACAACGAGCATCTGCTCCTCAGGCCGGATGGCACGCAGCACTCAGGATGGGGGAATCCGAGATTCTGGAATGCCACCGATGCGTGCTGCAACGAAGGGTTTCTCTGGGGGCCTACGCATTCTGATGATGTCAATTGGCTAGAGGATATCGTGTCCGACGCGGTGTTGAACTATGGAGCTGACCCGGAGGGAGTCATATTCATGGGATTCTCCAATGGGGGCTTCATGTCGCACAGGATGGCTTGCGACAGGGGATCCCTGATGAAGGCGATTGTAGCGTTGAATGGCGTTACGTGGAACGATTTCAGCATGTGTCCGAATACTGGGACCCCTGATATCCTTCATGTCCATGCAACAGATGATGGTACGATTGAATACGAGGGTGGCAACAACAACGGAAATCCTTTCCCTGGCGCGAATACCACTCTCGCGAACTGGGCTTTGAGAAAGGGCTGTGATCTCCAGAGGGCGCCAGTCGGAACCTTGGATTTGGTGTATTCACTATCTGGGGATGAAACCGATAAATTCGACTATGTTAACTGCAATTCCGGCGAGCGCCTGTCTCATTGGAGAATCAACGATGGGGTACACAACGACATGCCTTTCGATGGGGCGGATGTTTGGGCTGACGAGGCGTTTGGGTGGGCCATTCAAGGATTCGTCAGAGACTCTGATGGTGATGGCTATCGAGACGATGTGGATGCGTTCGTTTACAACCCTGACGAGTGGCTGGATTCCGACGGGGACGGGGTTGGTCACAACACGGACGCGTGCGATGACGACCCTTCTGCTTGGAGCGACAGTGACGGAGATGGTTACTGCGGAGTAGCGGATGCTTTCCCAAACGATCCGAATGAGTGGGCCGACACCGACGGGGACGGGGTTGGAGACAATGGAGATGCTTTCCCGGATGACCCGGGCGATTGGGCCGACACCGACGGGGACGGGGTCGGGGATAATGCGGATGCTTTCCCATCTTGGCCGGGTGAATGGGCCGACACCGACGGGGACGGTATAGGAGACAACGGTGATGCGTTCCCAGAGGATCCCAATGAGACTCTCGACTCGGATGGGGACGGGGTTGGAAATAATGGAGACGCATTTCCAGGCGACCCCGCAGAGACGGCCGACACCGACGGGGACGGGATAGGAGACAATGCGGATGTATTTCCAAATGACTCCTCTGAATGGCTTGACAAGGACAATGATGGAGTAGGAAACAACGGAGATGTGTTCCCGAATGACCCCAATGAGTGGTCAGACGGCGATGGGGATGGCGTTGGGGATAATGCGGACGCGTTCCCTAGCGATCCATCCGAGACGGCCGATACCGACGGGGACGGAATAGGAGACAACGCGGACGCGTTCCCTAGCGATCCATCCGAGACGGCTGATTTTGATGGTGATGGCGTAGGAAACAACGCGGACGCGTTCCCTAGCGATCCATCCGAGACGGCCGATACCGACGGGGATGGAGCGGGTGACAATTTCGATGCTTTCCCGGATGATCCTAGTGAGACCCTCGACTCGGACGGGGATGGGGTCGGGAATAACGCGGATGCTTTCCCGTACCTCATTACAGAATCTGTCGACTCGGACGGGGATGGGGTCGGGGACAACTCAGATGCTTTCCCGGATGACCCATCTGAGTCTTTGGATTCTGACGGAGATGGGGTCGGGGATAACGCGGATGCTTTCCCCAGATGGGAAGGAGAGACTACAGATACAGATAGAGATGGGGTCGGGGACAACTCAGATGCTTTCCCGGATGATCCATTTGAGTCAACCGATTCAGATGGAGATGGGGTTGGGGACAACGCGGACGTCAGACCTTATGACAAGAGTATCCAATCTGAAAGCGATTTGGAGTCTTTCCCATTCATCACGCTCGTCGCGGCGGGAATTGTTTCGATATTTGCACTGGTGATTTTCCAGCAGAAAGTCCTGAATAAACCCTCAAAATCTAGTAAAGGTGGCAAGAAAGGCGTGAAGAAGCGTGCTGGTCAGAAGGGAGATAGGGGCAAAAAAAGGCTATTTTCCAAAGATGAGATAGCCGATAGGGCCGCTGCCGTGGATTGGGCGAGGGATGCCTTGGAAGACGGTGATTCTGAGGAGTCAATTTCAACGCAACTGCAGGCTACTGGTTGGTCTGCGCCGCAATCGAAAGCGATAATTAGACTTTCAAAGAAATGATCATGAGTGCTTATATGATTGGAACACGATGTTAATATCCTACATCGTTTAGTCAATTTCAGAGGCGTTACATTGAATGGAATGATATCAAAATTGGGTTTAGCAGCGAGTGCGATTTCGATCTTAGGATCGGTTTACGTCTATTTCGTACAAGCAGATGAGATGCTTGGAATTTTTGTGGGTCTTTGGGCGCCCACTCTGATCTTGTTTTCTCAGGAAATTGAGAAATTGATGGAGTAATTGGCGGACCCACCGCGATTCGAACACGGGTTACAAGCTCCGCAAGCTCATGTGATATCCA
>DAVB01000006.1 GCA_002505455.1 Euryarchaeota archaeon UBA52
GGAGACATTCTCAAAGAAAGTTAAGAATCCAATCCGTTCCAAGTTGGCCCCATACTACGGGCCAAATCTCCAGCAGGAGGGGCTAATAGGCGGAGATGACGTTTTTGATCCGTGGTATCTAGAATCAGTAATAGAGTGCTCAGGAGGTACGCCTGTCAGGTATCCATATCGCACATCTTCAGCAGGAACGCCAGGGTTGTTTTCAGAAGAGCAGACAGTATTGCGCCAATCAGCTACAATACTTTCGGAGGCCAAGGCCAATGGCGCTAAGATGCTTATCAGCGCATGCACGCTTTCCCACGGAGTTCTCGATATCTATCAGGGCAAGGCCTCTAGATCAACGGGATTGAATACGAATGTGCCTGTGGTACATCTCTCCGAATATGTTGCTTTCGTCACCGGAAATTTCCCAAAAAGACTTGCGATGCTGAAAACCAGGCTCGCTGTAATCGGCGACTGACCGCCCGAATCAAAAATCATCATATCTTGAAATCTTCAAGGCCGAACTGACCCCTGGGTCGGAATGATGAAGGATCCGCCAAAGGCGAAGACGAAGGCTCTTCCCCGATATCATCAACAGCTCTACTAGGATCCTCTTCGTCCAATAGGACCGCAGCATGTCTCTCCTTCTCTTCCGAGATAAAGAACTCAGCTTTCACGAATTCCACACCCATGTCTACGGCGAAAGAATCGAGGAGGCTGTAGTCTATAGGGCCACTGGCAAGCCCCCTTCTAGCTGAATGGATGGACCTTTTCATGGCCAACTCTCGACGCTGTGAGGCTGAGACTGCACCCTCGTCCCTAGTCCCCTCTGCTATGAGAACAACAACATCGCCCTGCTTTCTTCTTCCGGTCCTTCCTCTTCTTTGAATTGTACGAGTTTCACTTCCGACCGGTTCGTAGAAGATAACAAGATCCGCAGAGGGTATGTCTAGCCCCTCTTCTCCCACGGAAGTAGCAACTAGTACGTTGTAACGCCCCTCTCTGAATGAATTGATCGTCTCAATTTGCTCTCCTGAACTAAGTCCACTTTCTCCCCTGTTTGCCTGCCCGACGAATCTCACTGGATTAGCTCCGCTAATATCAGAAAGAGCCTGATGTATCGCCGAGACTGTATCTCTGTATGTTGCGAATATGATTATCTTGCCCCCTTTGTTTCTGCGTAGACGTTCAGCCACAAGCCTCCTGACGGAGCCGATCTTGGAGTGTACTTCGCCCATACTGTCAAGTTTTTCGATTAGCGATCTGATTCTCCGATCCTTGAGCAGATCCCTACTAGACTTCTTCTTCGAATCTGAGTCTACAGATTTCCTTCTCAGGAACTCCCTGGCCGCAGCGACTCCTTGAGATAGAAGATGATTAATCAGATGATTCAGAGTCATAGCCAGGGCTATTCGAGACACAGAAGCATATCCAGTTCCATCTCCTCTTCTTATCGCGGACTGAGCACGTTCCATTGCACTAGACAGGCCAGCATATCCAATCGCCCCCTCATGCACATACCTTCCCAGCCTACGCTCAACATCCACTATGCTTCGTTGCCATCCGCGTATGGGGGCTGCCAATTCAAGCAACTCGTTCGGGACGTCAACACGGATTTCAATAATATCCAAATCAGAGAGATATCCCTTCACCATTGGATCATTGGACGATCTCAGATGTATCCTATCTATCGAAAGTCTGCTGCATATTGAGCGAACATGGTCCCTGGAAAATCCCGGGCTCGCAGTCATCGCAAGAATCCTCCCCCCTCCATTCTTTATGTGAAGATCCGCGGATTGCGCCATTGCATGATTTCCGACTGCGTGGTGAGCCTCGTCAAGAACCAGGAGGCTGATATCCGAGGGCACAACCAACCCGGACAAAACATCATTCCTGTAAATCTGGGGCGTAGTCACCACAATTTTGGAGACTTTCCATACCTGTTCTCTCTTTCCTGAGGGGGTCGAACCCGTTAGAGAAACCGATTCAAAATTAGAAGCTAGCCATTCTGAGAAGGTTCTTTGATGTTGGTCAACCAATCCCACTGTGGGTGCTATGATCACTATAGCACCCTCACTCTTTTGAAGAGTTTCAGCGATCGCCATGGCCGCAACTGCTGTTTTTCCCCCTGCCGTCGGATAAACTAGAAGTGTCGATGACTGCAAGGATTCTGCAACGCCTTCAAGCTGATACGCACGAGCTTCGAGAAACCCTTCTCTCAGATTCGGGTGGACCACTCTGGGACACATATTTGCAGGTCCTTCAGAACCACGGTTCTAAAGCATTCCAATCGAGTTATGTCTAGCCTAATTGATATTGGCGCCATCCGATTCTTTCATAAACGGAAGGCAGGTCGCAAGCCCGCTCGTAACGAGGAGTACCAGACACCACAGGGCTCTGTGAACGCATCCCAAGGCTGTCGAACCCCACTCGGGGGTCGCATGCCGGTGTCACGGTCCTCTCCGTTCGCTACGGGTCCGGTGCAGGCCGTTTAGGCGGTTCTGCGGCGGTTATGAAAAAGGAGACCTGAATATGGCCGACAAGCACCGACCACGCCGTGGTAGCATGGGCTTTAGCCCGCGAAAGCGAGCTAATCGACCATATGGAACCATAACGGCATGGCCCGAAGTTCCTGCAGACAGCATACGCGTCCAAGGTTTCGCCGGTTGGAAAGCCGGCATGACACACGTTCTTGTCCGCAATACAAATCCAACATCAACCAGCGCAGGCCAAGAAGTCAGAAAAGCAGTTACTGTAGTCGAAACCCCTCCGATGAAGATTCTTGGCGTACGCGGGTATGTGATGGACCCATACGGCCTTCGAACTTCTGGAGAGGTTTGGTGCGAACCAGATGACCTTCCAAACGGGATCACCCCAAGACTAGCCAATTCGACTCGTGGAGAGAGGGATGCTTCGGAGGGTCGCAAGCCCGCCAAGCGAGCCGGAAGAATACCCAAGAGAACCTCAGGATTCAACCAAGCAGCCTATGATGCACTCCTTGCGAGCGAACTCATCGAAGTTCGGATAATCGCAGCAACACAGCCACAATTGGTCAGCGGCACTTCGAGCAAAACGGCCGAGATCATGGAACTCAATCTTGTCGGAGGAACAACCTCTGAGAAATTGGAATGGGCCCGTGAAAGATTGGGGTCCGAGATAACAATCGATGATGTCTGGGAAGACGGTCAGGAGATCGACGTAATAGGAATCACGAAAGGTAAGGGTTTCCAAGGATCCGTCAAGCGATGGGGCGTGAAATTGCTCAGCCATAAGAACAGCAAGAGACGACGCCAAGCAGGCAATCTTGGAGACTTCGGAACGGGCTATGTGCGTTCTACAGTGCCTCAGGCAGGCCAAGTCGGCTACCATCAAAGAACTGAACTCAATAAGCGCCTGCTGCGGATATCTAACCCTGAGAGCAATGAGATAACTCCTGCAGGCGGCTTCCTGAACTACGGAGAGGTTCGGAACTCGTACGTCCTTGTTCAAGGGAGCCTTCCAGGCCCAGCAAAGCGACTCCTTCGTCTCCGAGACCCTATCCGTCCAAGGAAAAATGCCCATCCCGTAGATCTGGCTTATGTGAGTACGGCATCCAAGCAGGGAGTGTGATTGAATGAAGGCTACCTCATACTCTCTAAACAATGAAATCTCACAGATAGAGGTTGATGCAGGCCTACTTTCCGAGACCTATGAGGTTTCAGTAAAGGACGGGTCGAAAGTCGAACTGCCCGAATCATTCTCATCCGATATCCGCGAAGATATGGTGAAGGACGCAGTCCATTCATCAAGAGCAAATAGGCGGCAACCCTACGGACATAGAACACACGGCGGCAAGAGAGCCCCACAAGCTGGAATGAAGCATTCTGTAGAATGGTGGGGCAAGGGTCGAGGCGTTTCTAGAATCATGAGGAAGACGGGTCAGAGAACAGCAGCTCAAAACCCTCACACTAGAGGAGGCAGGAGAGCACATGGCCCCCTCGTAGAGAAAGATTGGACTATGAAATTTAATGCCAAGCAGAAGAGAATCGCTAGAGATTCCGCTATCGCAGCAACCTGCAACGCTGAAATCGTCGCATCCAGGGGTCACAGATTCGACGAATCGCTCAGATTCCCAATAATAATCGACAAGTACACCGAGGTCAAAGATGGCGAAACAGAAGCCCACGATCCCGAATCAATCCCTCTCGTACATGCAACAAGGAAATTCGTTGCTATGATGCAAGGGCTAGGGCTAGGTGACGATCTGGAAAGGGCCAAGAACGGTCGCTCAATACGCGCTGGAAAGGGCAAGATGAGGGGCCGAAGAAGAAGGACTCCGAAATCAGTCCTACTGGTGGTATCACAAACGGGAATGCTCTCCAAAGCGGCCCGAAACATACCTGGAGTCGATGTTGTCGCTGCAAGGGACCTGTGCGCAGAAGACCTCGCACCGGGAGGAGACATTGGACGCCTAACCGTTTGGACCAAGAAGGCAATAGGGGAGATGAGGTGAATTCAATGGTCGACCCTTACGCAGTAATACAAATGCCTTGGATCACAGAGAAGACTCTCGATGCCAGGAGAATCTCTGATGGCGACGATCCACGTCAGCAGAATAGCAACAGACTCGAGTTCATCGTAAGGCGCGAGTCAACAAAGCCACAGATCAAAGAAGCAGTCGAGACCCTCCTAGACGTAAAAGTCTCGAAGGTCAACACACGGATTACGAGAACAGGCAAGCACGCCAGTGTTCGTCTCGCAGAAGGTTACGATGCAGAAGAAGCAGCATTGAAACTAGGAGCATTCTGAGGAGGTATATCCATGGGCAAGAGAACACGTTCACAACGAAGAGGATCAAGCCCCAAGAACAGGGTTGCAAGCCATCGATTCCCTGCTGCCAACTCTCTACCAAGGGTTTCTGAGCAGATGGCAGAGGTTGTCGATCTCGTGCATAGCCCTGCCCACACAGCCCCCCTCGCAAAGATTCGCTTCGAAGATGGAAGCGTAGGCCACATGGGCGCGCCAGACGGGATAAGCATCGGACAGCAACTCGCATTCTCTTCCAAGGTAAGCCTCAGGCCAGGCAACGTCACCATACTGGAGAAGATCCCCGAGGGAACTCCAGTTTGCAATGTCGAAGCACGTCCAGGCGATGGTGGGAAGTTCGCCAGATCAGGCGGAAACTCAGCTTTTGTCGACACTCGTATGGGCGATAAGGTCAGAGTACGCCTGCCAAGTGGCCGTCTGAAAGACCTGCCATCTTCATGCAGAGCCACAATAGGGGTTCTCGCGGGCCACGGCAGGACAGAGAAGCCAATCATGAAGGCTGGTGCTGCACACAAGCGTGCCAAGGCACGAGGGAAATTATACCCGACAGTGAGCGGCGTTGCAATGAATCCAGTAGACCATCCCCACGGAGGCGGAAACCATCAGGCAGTCCACGGGCCAAACTCTGTTCCAAGAACTGCTCCACCAGGGCAGAAAGTCGGACATATCGCGCCTAGGAGAACCGGTCGCGGAAGGGTAAGGAAGGAGTGAGGCATTGGCATGGCACGATCTAAGAAAGTATTCCGCTCCCCGAAACTTGCCCGTAGACAGGCAAGAAAGCGACGGTCAACAGTCGCCGAGCGTCGCAAGAAAGAATTCCTATGGCGAGGATACACCATGGATGAGTTGAAAGAAATCCCTCTTTACCCTCCAGAAAGCGATCCAGATGCCCTTAGCATTGTAGCATTGCTGCCCGCCAGAGCCAGGAGGTCCTATGCGAGAGGCCTTTCCGAGGAATGCGAGAAGCTATTGCACAAATTCGATTCGAAAAATGGTATGATAAAGACACATTGCAGGAGCATGTACATCGTGCCTTCCATGGTGGGAAGAACCGTTGGAATACACAATGGCAGAGAGTTTGTCAAGGTAGAAATCCAACCAGAGATGATCGGGCACGCAATGGGGGAATACGCCCCTACTCGAAAGTCAGTCAAGCATACAGGGCCCGGTGTGGGTGCAACAAGGTCTTCCAAGCATGTGGCGTTGAAGTGAGGTGAAAATAATGAGCAGAAATCAGGGGCAACCTCAGAGCGGATATACCCAACTGCTTGAGGGATCTTTCCTCGCAACGGCAAGAGCAGTCAATGTTGACGTACATCACAAGCACTGCTACCACATTGCCAAGTTCATACGTGGAAAGACCACCGTTCAGGCCATCGATTACTTGGAGCGCGTAATGCGTAAGCAGGATGCGATTCCCTACACCCGACGTTCTAGAAAGGGCAAGGGAGGCAATACAATGGCAGGCCACAGGAAAGGCAAGATGGGACCAGGCGCCTATCCCTATAAGGCCTCCAGAGAGTTTATTCGTCTGATTAACAGTGCTATGGACAATGCAAGGCAAAGGTACGATACCATCGATCCTGATGAGATGGTGATAACTCACGTGGCCGCCCACAGGGGGCAAATATCGCGAGGGTTCCGTCCAAGAGCAAGAGGGAGAGCAACTCCAAAGAATCACTATCAAGTCAATCTAGAGATTTTCATCGAGCACTTTGGCGAAGAAGTTGAGGAAGACGAGTTCTGAGGAATTAATATGGCAAAGCAGAACACAATCCGTAAGACAATTCACAGAAATGTCGAGCGTCAGCTAGTCAAGGAGTACCTGCTCAGGGAAACTGAGCGTGCAGGCTATGGCGGCCTCAAATTCAATAGGACTCCTGAAGGAACAGAGGTAACCATCCAAGCCGAGATGGTTGGACGAGTGTATGGTCGAAGGGGGAAGACTATCCGTGAACTGAACGACCGTCTTAGAAATGACTTTGATCTATTCCAGCCACAACTCCAAGTCGAGGAGATCGAAGAACCGAGGCTTAACCCACAGGTCATGGCCAGCCGTCTTGCTAGCTCACTAGAGCGAGGCTGGTTCTTCAGAAGAGCAGGTCACGGCACTGTCCAGAACATCATGGATGCCGGTGCAAGGGGATGCTTAGTCATCTTGAGCGGCAAGATATCCGGTGCAAGACACAGGGTCCAGAAGTTCCAGAAAGGACACATCAAGTATTGCGGGCAAGTAGCTCTAGATGTCATGGATAGCGGTTTTGCAACTGCCGTCAAGAAGCTTGGAACAGTCGGTTGCACAGTACGAATAATGCGCCCAGGCACTCGATTGCCACATGAAATCATCATACGTGAGAGAGCCGAGGCAGGATTGCCACCCGTTGTCGAAGACGTCGCATGGAATACAGAGGAGCAGGGCAACGCTCCCAAATCTGCAGGGGAGGAGGAGTGATATGAGCCACGTTTCAATGCATGATATCGATCAGATGTCGATGGAGCAGATGCTCAGGCGTCTCGAGGAGCTGCGTGAAGAACTCCTCCAGCTGAGGGCTCAGCAAGCACTTGGCGGATCTTCTTCCAACCCCGGTGAATTCAAACAGACTCGCAGAAGTATCGCTAGACTTCTGACGAGCATAAACAGTGAGAGGAAGGAGTAGAGCCCACATGGCAGGTATTTGCAATTTATGTGGGCTGCCAGAAGAACTTTGTATATGTCAGGAGATAGCGAAGGAACAACAAACAGCAGTAATTTCTACAGCAAGAAGGAGGTATGGAAAGATGGTTACTATCGTTGACGGAATTGATGATACGGCCATAGACATAAACCAACTGGCAAAGACTCTCAAATCTGCATGCGCAAGTGGTGGCACGGTAAAAGGGCGAGTCATAGAACTGCAAGGCGAGCACAAGAAGCGGGCTGCTAAAGTATTGGAGCAGAATGGTTACAGGGTGGAGGTGCGATGATGAGTTTGCTGAATCAACCATGGTTGGCCATGACCATCACAGTCATCGACTCTAAGGACAATGGGCTAATAGGGCTCCAGGGTATGATTGTTGATGAAACCAAGCATACCCTGAGAGTGAGGTCACCAAAGGGGGTCCACGTGATTCCAAAGGACGTAATCAGATTCACACTTGACAATGGAGATACGGTCATAGAGGGGTCGAAAGTTACCCAAAGGCCGGAAGACAGAGTCAATCGAAGATACAGGAGGAATAGATGATGGCAAAGATAAGAGACATAGGAATCGATGTCAAAACTCCAGAGGGGCAATGGGATGGAAATGAGAATTGCCCATTCTACGGCTCACTTAGGGTCCGTGGCCAGATCATTGAAGGCAAGGTCTCGGCTGTCGGGATGGACAGCTCGATAATCCTAGAACGAGAGACAACACGTTACATGCCCAAGTATGAGAGATATCAGAAGAGGACCCACCGTTACTCCGCACATCTTCCATCTTGCATAGGCGAGGTTTCCATCGGAGAAAGAGTGCGTGTCATGGAATGCCGACCGCTCTCCAAGACTGTCAAGTTCTGTGTTATAGAGAAGGGGGACTTGTGATGAAGGGAATCTCGAGCTCAGTGACTAACGCCCTACCCACTCAGGCCAAAATGGATTGTGTTGACAACACAGGCGCCAAGATCGTCCAACTCATGAACGTTCTCCGCAAGGGCGGAGTAGCACGAAGATACCCCTCCGCAGGAGTTGGCGACTTGATCAGGGTAACAGTGCGCCGCGGAACTCCTGAGATGCGTCGGCAGATATTCACCGCAGTCATCGTTCGTCAGAGAAGGCCATTCCGTAGAGTAGATGGCACATGGGTTTCATTCGAAGATAACGCATGCGTCATCACCAATGAGAAAGGCGAACTTCGAGGATCGGATATCAAGGGCCCGATCAGCAGAGAAGCTGCTGAGCGTTGGCCCAGAATCGCAGCAACGGCAAAACAAATTGTATGATGGAGGTGGATGTATGTCAAGTAAGCAACCAGGCAAGCAGAGAAAGGCACAGTTCAATGCGCCTCTACATGTAAAGAGGAAGCGCATCAGAGCCAGACTTAGGACTGATGACCCCGAACTCGCAGCTATCAGGACAGTTACAGTCAGAGTAGGTGACGAGGTAGAGGTCCTAAGGGGAGATTTCGGGAGTCCGAACTCGGCAAAGGCCGATTCAAGGGGCAAGAGACTTGGACAGGCACGCGGTAAAAGCGGCGTACGAGCCAAAATCGTGGCTGTCGATACTGGCACTGGCACAGTCCAAGTTGACGGAGTATCGATCTCGACTGCAGACGGGAAAGAGGAGCCTCTGCCCATACATGCATCCAACATAGTTGTAGTCACGTTGGATGACACAGATCCACTCCGAATTGGAAGAATACTCGAGCGTGCTAAAGGAGGTAGAGCAGAATGAGTAGTAGCCACATGAAGCGACTTACAATGCCTAGAACGTGGCCACTTCCACGAAAGACGAATGTTTGGGTCCAGAAGCCCGATCCCTCGGGACACCCTCTCGAGATGTGTATGCCCATTGGCATAATACTCAGGGACGTACTCAAGCTCTCAAGAAGTCAGAGAGAGTCAAAGCGAATCTTGGCGACAAGGAAGGTAATGGTCGATGGCAGAGTCGTCGTCGACCATGGCCGCGCCGTCGGTCTGATGGATGTCCTGACCGTAGGCGATGACAATTATCGTTGTGTCTTGGACACCAACGGCAAACTGAGATACAGATCAATACCCAAGAAAGAAGCATCTGCAAAGCCCTGCCGCATCGTCAACAAGACTACGATTAAGGGCGGAAAGATGCAGTATACCCTCCACGATGGACGAACATTCCTTTCCGAAACCCCAGATGAGTATTCGATAGGGGATACTCTGGTCATATCGCTCCCCGGTCAAGAAATATCGGCTCATCACCCATTCGAGGCAGGAGCAGTGGCCTACATGACAGGCGGTTCGCACGTGGGAGAGACTTCGAAAATCAAGGAAATCGAGATTAAGCGATCGACCAGGCCGAATGAGGTCGTATTCGATGAGTTCGGAACAATCGCGTCATATGCTTTCGTCATACCGAGCGCCAAGACACTTCCGTTGGAGGCTAATCCATGAGTAAGCAGTCGAATCCAATGCTAACCCCCCGTATCACTAAGGTTACGGTGAATATAGGGGTAGGCGAAGGGGGAAATCGCCTGATGCTCGCAGAGCGAGTTCTAGAGTCTCTTACTGGACAGAAGCCAGTCAGGACCCTTTCAAGGAAGACCAACAGGGATCTAGGCACCAGGATAGGGGCTCCTATTGGCTGCAAGGTAACAATCAGGGACTCAGATAAAGCAAGCGAGTTCCTCAAGAATGCTCTTTGGGTGAGGGAGAACACGATTCACGGGTGGTCTTTTGATGATTCAGGCAACTTGTCCTTTGGAATAGCCGATTACACCGATTTCCCTGAAATGAAGTACGATCCCGATATCGGAATATTCGGACTCGACGTCAACATAGTCCTGGAGCGACCCGGACACAGGGTACAAAGACGGCGACATGCATCTAGTAAATTACCAAGCCATCATCGAGTCTCGAGAGATGAATGCAAGGCATGGTTCAAAGATACATTCGGAATAACAATCATGGAGGAGTGAATTCTATGGCACGTGAGCATGGTGAAGAAATTGGACGCACACTTGGTTGCCGCCGATGCGGTAGAAAGCGCGGCATGATCCGCAGACACGGACTCAGACTTTGCCGTCAGTGTTTCAGGGACGTGGCCCCCGAGATAGGATTCAAGAAATTTAATTGAGGTGATATGAATGCAGTTTGACCCACTCTCTGACGCCTTCGTGCGGATATACAATGCTGAACAGGCAGGCCATTACGAGGTCTCTGTTAGCCCTGCTAGTAAACTGCTAGAAAGAATGCTATTGATTATGCAATCGTCAGGATACGTGGGGGAGTTCCAGCGTATATCCGATGGCCGTGGGGATGCCTTCCGCGTAGAGCTCATAGGAGCCATAAACCGATGCGGCGTAATCAAACCCAGATATTCGGTAAAGAGAACCGACTTCGATAAGTGGGAGTCCAGATTCCTGCCTGCGCGAGACTTCGGTCTGCTAATCGTTTCTACAAATCAAGGAGTCATGAATCATCATGACGCCAAGAAGGAGCGTGTTGGAGGACGCCTTCTTGCGTATATTTTCTGAGAGGTGATACATATGCCATTACTCGACAGCATCACCCACAAGATCGACCTCCCAGAGGGCGTGTCAGCCAACATAGATGGCGACGATGTCACTTTCTCCAAAGACGGCTCATCGATATCTAGGACATTCCGAAATTCAAGAATCACCATAAGCTCAGTTGATGGCCAGATTCACGTTTTCTGTGATCTCCCCAGGAGAGAGCATAAGGCGTTGTCCGGAACATGGGCCGCGCACCTAAGAAACATGATTAGAGGCATAGACAAGGGCTTCGAGTACAGGCTCAAGGCAGTCTATTCCCACTTCCCCATGACTCTCAAGGTCGATGGCAATGTCATGACAATAACCAATCTCTTCGGAGAGAAGGTCCCCCGATTCGCGAATCTCCCTTGGACGCCCGGAGAGGTCCAAGTCCGCGTCGAGAACAAGGTGGACGTCATAGTGACCGGTGCCGATAGGGAGAAGGTAGGGCAGACGGCTGCCAACATAGAGCGTTCTTGCAAGATTAGGAAGAGAGACAGGAGAGTGTTCCAGGACGGAATATACATCGTCTCCAAGGACGGAGAGAGGTGAAAACATGGATTATGAATCAATGACCGTCGCCCAGCTCAAAGATCTGTTGAAGGAAAGAGGCCTCAAAGTCAGCGGAAAGAAGTCCGAACTCATCGAGCGACTTTCTGATGCCGGGACTTCGCCGGAACCCGTTTCAGACGAGGCTCAAAATACAGAAGAAGCAGTCGAAATCGAAGAGTCTGAGACGATTGACGACGAGGACTTCGACGAGGAGTTCTTCGATGAGGATTGGGATGATGAAGACGGGGAGTACGTGACTCGCCAGAAACCCGTCTTGGATGACGAGACAAAGGCAGCGCTCCTAACAAGAAAGTCCCAGCGATCATCAATGCCCAAGTTCAGGCGTCAGGAATGGTTCCGTTACTTCAGGTTGGCTAGAACAGGATGGAGGAAGCCCAAGGGATATCAATCAAAACAGCGACTCAATATGAAGTACAGGACCCCTATGGTACGAATAGGGCACAGGAAGATAGCGTCTGTGAGGGGATTACACCCCTCGGGTTTCGAGGAAGTCCTAGTCAACACGCTCTCAGAGCTGGACGGACTCGACCCTGAGCGTCAGGCAGTTAGAATCGGCTCGAAGGTGGGCAATAGAAAGCGCTCCGTAATGCACGACCGCGCCGACCAACTTGGGCTTAGGGTACTCAACAGGCGCAGAATCCAGAGGAAGGGGGATATGAGATGATAATCTCCAACCAGAAGAGACTCGCTGCAGACATACTCTCCAGGAGAGAGGGTCGCACGGTAGGCATCCACAGGATATGGATTAATCCGGACTACCTTGATGAGGTTACGAATGCAGTTCAGAAGGATGATGTCAGGCAACTCATAGAAGAGGGCGTCATAAAAGCCAAGCCCCTGGTTGGGAACAGCAGAGGGCGAGCACGTAAGGCCGAATCCCAGAAGGCCAAAGGCAGAAGGAAAGGCCACGGTTCAAGAAAGGGAACTGCGAATGCCAGAAACCCACGAAAGCACCGCTGGATGAAGACAATCCGAGCCCAGCGCAGAGCCTTGAAGGATTTGCGATCTGACAACACCATCACTCCGAGCCAGTATCGTTACTTCTACAGGAAGGCGAAAGGCGGATCATACAGGTCAGTGGCTCATCTAAAGACCAATATTGAACTCGAAGGAATCGAGATGGGGGGTGAGGCATGATGCCATCAGGAAAGAATCAGAGACTCCGCTACAAGCGTCGTGAGAATGGCCTTACAGATTACAGGAGAAGACTTCGAATGCTCCGAGGGGGCCTTCCCAGGGCAGTAGTCAGGGTGAGTAACACCCAGGTGACTTGTCAAGTAGTCGAATATGCCCCTGGTGGAGACAAGGTCATTGTCGAGGTGAAGACATCCTCCCTAACAGAGAAGCACGGATGGCCTATCGACGCCTCAAGGAAATCGGTACCTGCAAGCTATCTAACAGGTTTCGCAGCAGGAAAGAAGGCAATAGCGGCTGGCTGCGAGACAGCAATTCTCGACATAGGCCTAGCAGCTTCAACCAAGGGCAATAGGGTCTATGCAGCTCTGAAGGGCATGATCGATGCCGGTCTTGAAATCCCTCATGGAGAGGATGTTTTGCCCTCTGAGGAGAGAATCATGGGATCCCATATAGACGATTCACTGGCAACCTTCGTCGAATCAACGAAGAAAAGCATTGAGGAGGCATAAAGATGAGCGAAGAGGAAATCGAACAAACAGATGAGGAAATCCCCTCTCTGGCAACAGGCTTGGCGATAGCATTCGGCTATGCCGATGCGCCAGAGCCCGAATCCGGCACAAGACGGAGAGGCGGCCCTGATAGATTCGCCGAACTCAGGCAGTGGTCCCCAAAGACGAGACTGGGAAGGATGGTTCTGGATGGAGAAGTACTGACTTACCAGCAGGCTCTAGCCACCGGCTTGCCAATACGGGAAGTTGAGATCATCGATGCTTTGATCCCCAATCTCGAAGAAGATGTCCTCGCAGTAAATATGATCCAGAGAATGACCGACTCGGGGAGAAGGGTCCGATTCAACGTGCTTTGCGTAGTCGGGAATCACGATGGTTACGTTGGCCTTGCAATATGCAAGGGCAAGGAAGTAGCCAGCACCATACAGAAGGCGATAACAAAGGCAAAACTCGACCTAATACCGGTGATGCGCGGAAACGGCTCCTGGGAGTCCGGCCAAGGACCCGGGAAGAGCGTCCCAATCAAGGTGACAGGAAGATCAGGCTCTACGCGTGTGACTCTGATGCCGGCACCAGCAGGAAAGGGACTTGTCATAGGAGATACGGGCAGGAGAGTTCTGAGCAAGGCAGGAATCACTGATGTATGGTCCAGTACAGCAGGACAGACCAGGACTACAATCAACTTCGCACAAGCCACATACAATGCCCTCAAGCAACTCAACAGGACTCGAATTGGAGATCAGGACAAGCTCAGGTTGCATATCACGCGCGGGGAGGTGGGCGCATGACCCATCTCGTGATACGAGCCAGGAGTGACAGGGGCGTCGAGCGGTCCATTCGAGAGACTATGTCGATGCTGAACCTGACGAAAGTAAACCATGCAACGATTATCCCCGATAGGCCAACATACGCAGGCATGCTCCAGAAGGCAAAAGACTTCGTCACTTGGGGCGAAGTTGACGCTGAAACAATCGCTACGCTCCTTCGGGAGAGAGGCAGAATGTCCGGCGATAAGCCAGTCACTGACGATGCGATTTCAAATGGCAGCGAATATGACTCCATAGACTCCTTTGCATCCGCACTCGCCACTGGCGATGCTACGATGAAATCCGTTGAGGGGCTGAAACCGGTTCTAAGACTCCATCCTCCAAGAGGTGCAAAGGGATGGGGCGGTATCAAGCGCGCCTACAGCACCGGCGGAGCCCTGGGCTTCAGGGGTCCTGCAATCGCTGATCTCGCTTCAAGGATGGTATGAGGTGTTAACATGGTTTCTCGCACAAACAAATTCAGAGGCCGATCTAGGTATCACGGTCGCGGAAAGAAGGCAGGAAGAGGAGCAGGAAAGAGGGGTGGCAGAGGAAACGCCGGGATAAACAAGCACAGGCTGATGACCCGGTTGAAGTATATGCCCAATCATTGGGGGATGCATGGCTTCAACAGGGACCCGAGCCTCCGCACAGTCCACAATAGCATCAACGTCTCGCAGGTAGACCAGATGATAGACGAGGGCGACACCATCGACCTGTCATCCATGGGCTTCGACAAACTCCTCGGTTCAGGCAAGGTCAGTCGAGCAATACACATCACGGTAGATCACGCTTCCTCCAGGGCGATCGAGAAAATCGAGGCTGCAGGCGGCTCGGTGAATATCTCAGACGAGGACGAATGGGAAGAATCAGAAGAGGACTGAAAATCCGAGGTGATGCGAGATGGAGGGCCGCCGACCGAATGTCTTGGGCCTAGTAATCGTAGCTGCGATTTACTGGGGCGCTTTGGTTTGGTGGCAACGAGACCTCCTCTTCGGCGATGATTCTGCAGACCAGACTTGGGCCCTGACGCTCCTCGCCGTTTCATTCCCCTATGTTGGGTTCGTAATATGGGGGGTAAGCGCAGACCTCCCTGAATCTCTAGCCGACTCCGCTCTGGGAAGGTGGCTAAAACCCGTGGTCTGGCTCGCTTCGGTAATAGGGATGGTGATCTGGGGTTGGGTCGATGAACAGGCTGTCGGATTCCTTTTGGTGGGAGTAGCATTACTCGGTCTTGCGGCCGGTCTGACTCTTTGTTGCATGATGTATACCGGCCCAGAGTCGAGTAGGTTGTATGCGCTCAAGAGGATGGTCGACGTCTATCCCTCTATCGTCAAGCCAGAGGGGCATGTCAGATTCAATCAGAAGCTCTGGACAACCGTGCTTGTCCTAATCATCTACTTCATGATGACAAACGTCATGATATGGGGACTATCGGATTCCACTCTCGATGTATTCTCATCTTTCAGAGCCATCATGGCCGGTGCGTCGGGCTCGATTATGCACCTTGGAATCGGCCCCATCGTCACAGCCTCCATCATCATGCAACTGTTCTCTGGCGCCAAGATTATCCAATTAGACCTGCAGGACTCTGCTGACAAGCAACTCTACCAGGGGATACAGAAGATCCTGGTCTTACTCATGATCCCCATCGAGTCAATACCACAGGTATACGGATTCCTGGACCCGCATGAGAGTCTGATTCTCGATTACGGCATTGGCTGGGCCAACACAATAATCGTAATCCAACTGTTCATCGGCTCATACCTTGTCTTCCTTCTCGACGAATTGGTGTCAAAATGGGGCATCGGCAGCGGCATATCGCTGTTCATCGCCGCTGGAGTTGCTCAGTCAACCTTCGTCGGCACACTGTCCCCCCTGCCTAGTGTCAGCGGGAGCCCCCTGTCCTTCGAGAATCCTCCTGCGGGAACACTACCGATGATATTCTACACACTCAGGAGCGCTACGAACTCGCAACTTGTCTCCCAGAATGGATTTGAACAGATACTTCTGAACCACTCCAATCCGATTGCTGCATTGGTATCTTCGATCATTGTGTTCCTCGTGGTGGCATATGCTGAATCCTCCAAACTCGAACTCCCGTTAGCGCATGGGAAGGTCAGAGGCCACAGGGGGCAATATCCGATCCGACTCGTCTATGCAAGCAACATACCTGTTATCCTGATGGCCGCATTACTTGCTAACGTGAATATGTTCACGCTTCTTTTCTGGAGCCACCCAGTGCTTTCCACCGTCCCAATCCTCGGAAGGAACGGTTGGGGCTCGAAGGCACATTGGTTCGGCAGTTACGAACCCGGGGCAACAACGCCCTCTGATGGGTTTGCGTGGTACAGCTCAATGGTCAATGGCGTCGGGGATTGGCTAATACCCCTTTTGAATCAGACAGGAGACGCATACGGCCATAGCCTGGGACAGGTCATGGTGCATGTCTTGACCTACGTCACGTTCATGACTCTGGGGAGCATGGTTTTCGCTAAATTCTGGATCGAAACCACAAACATGGGCCCTAAAGACGTCGCAAAGCAGATTGAACGTACCGGCATGCAGATTCCCGGATTCAGGAATAACCCTCAGGTTGTGGAGCGTATATTGGAGAGGTACATACCTCCAGTAACGCTATTCTCGGGAGCCTTCGTGGGTCTTCTGGCTGCTGGGGCAGACCTCCTTGGAACAGTCGGCAACGCAACGGGAACAGGACTCCTCCTTGCCGTAGGCATAATTCTCAGAACATACGAGCAGATCCAGAAGGAGCAAGCGATGGAAATGCACCCGGTTCTGCGAGAGTTCTTCGGCGCATCATGACGCTAGAGAATGAGGGTATGCGCGCCACTCGAAGTGAGGGCGCACACGTCACGTTGATATACGGACTGCAAGTCGCAGGCGCGCTGCGTCTGACGGGCGTTGGAGACTGAACCCCTCGGGGTCGTGATGTCATCTTTCACGTCAGTCGCTGCCGAGGAAGTGCGGTTCCGAACCGAGTTCGGAACTTAGATTGGTGATCCACGACGAAAATCCTCCTGTTTTCAGGAGGTGTGCAAGGTGCGAAAATAACATTCCACCGCTAAGCACTTTACGTTTCAATAGTCAAACGACAACTCAAAACTCCAGCAAGGATCGTGATTGAGCACACGCGAAATCCGGTTGATCCTGCCGGAGGCTACCGCTATT
>DAVB01000027.1:0-3085 GCA_002505455.1 Euryarchaeota archaeon UBA52
TCATGTTATGGTGAATATTGCCATGGGGAAACAGCATCCCATTGTTGACTTCATTCCCTATCTGAATAAAGTCTGGGTCAATTTCTGTGACTATGTATCTAGTGTACTCATAGACTTCGATTTTCAGCCTTTCGAAATCCAGTGAATCCCAAATAGCGGGCGTCTTTTGATGGCCTGGATCAGCCCACGTATCCGAATAATGTGGACATAGCCAGATTCTCAGCCCCTTTGATTTCAGCAAATCAGAGAATTCCAAAACTTCAGCGAATGAAGAGGAATTATCGGATGGACTATTCCACATTCTCAACCTAACAGTATCAATTCCATTCTGAATCAGAGAGTCAATGAAATCAACTTGATCGCCCTCCCGGTCAAAATAGGTATGATTGAACTTGGATATCTGGGGGTAATATGAGATATCCACAGCGGAAACCTTGTTTTTAGCGGTCTCAAATTGATTCTGCGCGTTATCACTTCCAATCGCCTCCTCATTACTTACGCAGCCCGGCATAATCCCGAGGAGGACGATTAGCACGACAAGCCCGGATCGCCAGATCATGCATAATGAGCATGGCTCTAATCATAAAACATGACTCGGACTAATTGACCCAGGAGTATCGTCTCTCCCCTTCCAAGTGGCCCTCGGCACCTATTGAGATTAAAGCGAATTCGCCTGAAGGGGAGATTACTGATGTGCCCTTTGAACCTCGATGTAGTGCCTCATAGATCGATTTGTCTATCGGTTGACGGTCATCAATTCTCGAGAATAATGAAAATCGTGATGCGATATGTTTCCATTCCGGTTGAATTATTCCCTCGAAAACCTTGGCCTTTGCTCCGGACCCATAGCCGCAGAGCCCTATTCTGCTTCCCTTCATATCCTGGTTCTCATTGAAATCGGACTCTAGCGCAGACATCAATGCGAGGAATATTGACCCTGTATATTGATTTCCAACCATGGAGGATGCTCTCTGTGTCTTCTCAATCCTTTCCTCGACAAACTGTTTGAAATGATCGGTCTTGGATATCATCCTACGGTACACATCGTTTGCTGACTCGAACTCTGAATCGCCTGCTAGGCCTTCAGGGAAGTTTTCCCTAATGGGTTCAGGGCCTATCTCGGATTCTATCTCGTCCCACACAGGGAGGTTTCTTCGATCATGCCGAAAGACGTCTGGAAACATTCTTTTTGCCTGGAAGGCGTATGGGAGATGTACGATTATTCTCGCCCATTGATCGGTCAATATTTTGTCCTCATCGGGATCGTATCTCCCTGAAGACATTGCTTTTGATCGGAAATTGATGAATGCTTGCTTTACAGATTCCGAATAACACCTATTAGAAAACGCTCCATCGAAAACGGGAGTGTCCTTGTGTACCTTGAGAGTCTCGGATTCGAATAGAGTATGGTCCCTTTTATCCGACTTGTCAATCATTCTCATAATCTTCTCAGAGAGGTTCTTCCTGAGGCTTTGACCGGCTTCAGAAGCGAGTTCGAGGACTGTCTCGACTATCGAACGCCTGGATATCTCCCTCCTAGGTTTGAAGAAATCGTGAACGGGCATAGTAGATACGCCCCATATGTCGGGTATGACGAGTAATCTGGGATTGTGGCGGATGAGAATTGCCCCCCCGCCGGCCCCTTGCGTGTATTCCCCAGATGATCCCAGATCATACTTCGCATTATCAGCGAACACTACTATTCCTATTCGATCTTGGTCCGGACCCCCTCTTGCAACCCAATCCAGCGTGTTATGCATGGCATCAACAGCACCAATGCAAGCAAATGTCATGTCTACAACATCGCAATTCCTGAAACAGTCGGCTCCGTACTTCTTTGCGTATCTCTGCTCAAGCATATCCATGATGTACGTAGCAGTTGGTTTTGATCCATCTAGTGCGGATTCGGTCCCTAAGTATAACCTGCCAATTTTTGCAGGGTCTATCTTATTCCTGTCGATGACCCGAGCAACTGCATTTGCACCCATTGTCGCTGTATCTTCATGCACGTCGGGTATGGCCATTGCAGAGAGGCCTAGGCCCCGGTTCAGCTTACCATAATCCGCGCCTCTGAATTCTGCGAAATCCTTGATATCGAAATAAAGACGGGGTATGTGAATTGCGATATCGTCGATACCCACGGATGGAGCCATCGCACCGACGGCCTTGATTTGATATTTAGCGGAATCCCCAGTCATGCCACTCTTGAGACGTGGTGTGGGGCAATACCGGTTTAGCCGGTGATCTCCATTATCTGATTCATTAATTGATTATTTGAATCAAAATGCTCCCTTAGGGGTTCAAGAATTTCAGAGAGAGAATCTGCAGTGGCCATCTTAAGATCGAATGGGTGTAAATCGCCATTTGATACTGCCTTGGTCAATTCATCGATATCGTTCCATTCTGAAGGCTCGCCGAACTCTGGTTTGGGGGTAACTCTCATGCTCCCGAGCTTGGGCAGTATGATGTGATTGATAATCTCGAAAACTGGCGAATCTGAGTCTTGTACATCGAGAAACGCCTTTCTGAGTTTCTTACGTAGAGCATTTTGGGAATCATGGAGTATTATCGCATTGGAGGGATCCGACTTCGACATCTTGTGGTCGAATGAGTCCATACGTCCGCCTTGTTTTCCCTTCAGCCCCGAAAGCATTGGCGTGTGGATGCATGTCGCCTTATTCCAGCCATTCCTATCAGCCACATCACGCATGTACATGTGGGCCTTCCTTTGATCCATCCCCCCGAATGCTATGTCGACTTTCAGGCGGAAGATATCTGCTGCCTGCATGGGAGGATAGAAGAATGCGGCCAAGTCGTCATCTGATGAGTCCTCGGCCCTCCCCATTATGCTAAAAGTACGTCTAGCTCTAGACAAACTCATTCCCTTTGAACATCTCAGAACGGTCTCCCAGTAGGCGCCCTCGTCCATCAGATCACTAGCTCTCAGGAATCTGATCTGTCCTGCTGATTCCCCCTCGGGAGGGTGATCCAGAAGAACGCGGAACACCTCTGACATGTAGTCGGCTGCAGTCGATATCTTCTCCATGTCTCTACCAAACTTGTCGTTTACCCATGCATGCCAATC
>DAVB01000027.1:3376-3834 GCA_002505455.1 Euryarchaeota archaeon UBA52
GTCGTTTACCCATGCATGCCAATCAGCCAATAGTATGGTGACGTTGACACCTTCCCCGAGCATGTTGCCGATACAATCCGCAATCAGCATCCACCCGAGGTGAGCCTTGCCGCTTGGTTCGAGGCCAATGTATGCTCGAATGACATCGTCGCCTCCCGCACTGGGTGAGCCGTCGATTACAGAAGCGACGTGATCGGCTCCGACGACCTCTTCGACATTTGCGAACATACGGACCATGGCGGCATTGGCGGCCTCGCTGAATCCGTCTGATTTTTCCATATCGAGTCCTCACGCGCTCAGCAGCTTGCCCAGCTTCTCTGCTTTTCCAGCTGCACGGGTGTTTTCCCCGTTCTCCAGTGCCTCTTCTATTTCCTCAATGAGTGCATTTGCCTGAGATCTAACATCTTCCGACAAGTTCTCTGACATCGACATGAAGTGTCGAGCCGATGAAACCCCTG
>DAVB01000027.1:4133-55780 GCA_002505455.1 Euryarchaeota archaeon UBA52
GGAGCCGATGAAACCCCTGACTTGGCCTTCGTTGCTTTCTTAGCCCATTCCTTTGCTTTATCGCCCCTCTGCTTTGAATTATATCCTGTTGCCTCATCGAGAAACTGTGTCCATCGCTTTCTGGCATCCATCGCGGCGCGCATCGCATCCGGATCGTCAAAATTCGGAGGAACGTTCGTTACATCCACAATCAGCGCACCTGAATCATCATACTTTCCTTCGATTGAGGTCATGATCCCGTGAGAAGCCAAAAATGCCTGTGAGTCGGTTTTTTCGACATTGTCGAAATATCTCTTTGCCAGGGACGATAGGCCCCCGTCTGCTGTCACTGTCTTGACTACTCCTCGCTTTACATCGAAGCGCTCCATGTGCCGTGGGATGTCCGAAGGGATTTGAAGGCTGTCCGTAGTAGGCTGGTCTACCTGCTAAACGCAGTGGCTAAGCAGTATGAGGCGTGCCGAGCATCATGGCCGCAAGGTTGCTTGTGTTTCTGATGTTGCTGGGAATGGTCCCTACAGCAATTGCAGAAGATGGCTCTGTGGTGAGGATTGATCACTCATTTACTTTGATAGAATATGATCCGGGCATAGAAGATGCTGCTATTCATCCGGCTTCGAATTGGGTCGTGGTCGTAGGTGCAGAAGGATATGCTTTGTCGATGGATAAGTCATCTCCAAGCACCATGATTCCCCTTGCAAATATTCTTGATTCGGACTTATTAGATTCGGATTATCACCCTGGTGGCAATACAGCACTGATTGTGGGAGAAAACGGTTCAGTCCTGAGGTATGCGGTTTCCGACCATTCGATAGAGAGAGCGACACCGGCCCAAACCGTGGGGTATGACGATATGCAGGCCGTGTCCTGGAATGCGAATGGGGAGTGGGCGTATCTGGGGAGTTCGGATGGCACCTTGTATCGCATGCGTCCATCGGGAAACGGTAGTTCGGAGGTTTTGCCCATACCAGGCACTGGTGGCTCGTCAATATCGAGCATAGACTGTCTGCCTGATCCATTTGTGTGTTTGGTGGCATCCGCTGAGGAAGGTATTGGAATGATCGATAGGGACCACGTCCTATCTTGGATTGGGGGGAGTGGCTCATCCTGGGCAGATATTGTTTGCAGGTCTGGTGGGGAGCCTGTTTGTGTTGCAATATCCATGGATCGTTCGATTGCGGAGATTGAATTTGAATCAGGCGTAGTTGGGCTGAGCATGCAGGCGCTGGAAGGATTCGATGGGACGCCCCGCTCTGTATCATTGGTCTCTTCCGAGCAAATTCTAATCACGGCGACGCCTGCTGAAATCATGGAACATCGGCCCCCGGGGCATGACACATTCACGTGGCTCACCAACGAAGCTGTAGTTAGCCAATCATTCGGCGTAAGTGGCTCTACCATAACAGGAGTATGGGCGGGGGATGACGGGGATCATTGGATTATAACGCGGGACGGGACTGTTGCTTTGCTAGTTCCCGAAGAGGTAGGCGTAGCTCAAGGACTGCCGAGATTAGTGACCATGCTATCATTTGGAATCATGGGCGTGATGGCAATTGGGATATGGTCTACTAGATCTGGTAGATGAAATCGAAGTGCGAACCTTGAAGGGACTCTGCCTCGGCGGATGAATTGATATTATGGGATACGAGGCACTCGACTTCTACGATGTTGATTCACTCCTTACAGACGAAGAGCGCATGATTCGCGATGTCGTGAGAGACTGGGTGGATGAATCCGTCATCCCAAAAATAGAGAATGCTTGTAGAGAAGGAGTCTTCCTAGATGAATGGCGCCAAGAGATTGGCGGCATGGGAATATTAGGGGCTCCGTTGAAGGGGTATGGGTGCCCCGGGCTTTCTTACACCGCATATGGCGTAATTTGCCGGGAATTGGAAAGAGGGGATAGCGGGATCAGATCTTTCGCGAGTGTGCAAGGTTCTCTGGCGATGTACCCAATATGGGATTTCGGAAGCGAGGAGCAAAAAGAGAAGTATCTGCCCAAGATGGCAACTGGAGAATTGATCGGTTGCTTTGGATTGACTGAGCCAGATTACGGTTCGAATCCTGGCGACATGGTGACCAAAGCCGAAGAAGATGGTGATCACTATATTCTGAATGGGGCGAAGATGTGGATAACGAATGGGACTATTGCTGACTTGGCAATCGTATGGGCCAAATTAGATGGAGTCATCAGAGGTTTCATTGTTGAGAAGGGGGACAAGGGCTTCTCCGCACCAGAGATGAAGGGGAAGCACTCCCTGAAGGCTAGCGTTACATCCGAACTCGTATTCCAAGACTGCAGGATTCCGAAAGATAGGATTCTGCCGGGCGTCAAAGGGCTCAGAGGGCCTTTTTCATGCCTTAACAATGCAAGGTATGGAATCTCATGGGGCGCGGTTGGTGCTGCTCAGTCATGCTTCGACTCAGCCAGAAGCTATGCGATGAGTCGGATTCAGTTCGATCATCCCATAGCGGCTTATCAGTTGGTGCAGAATAAACTGGCTTGGATGCTTCGCGAGATTACGAAAGCGCAACTTCTTGCATACCACTTGGGCGTCAAGAAAGACTCAGGAGAGTGGGTGCCCGAGCACATCTCTCTTGCAAAAATGAACAATGTCGACATAGCTCTAGAGATTGCGCGTGTCGCCAGAGATATCCACGGTGCTAATGGCATATTGGACGAATACCCCGTCATGCGCCACATGGCTAATCTTGAATCTGTCAAGACGTATGAGGGGACTCATGACATACACAACCTGATACTAGGACGTCACATAACCGGTATTCAGGCTTTTACAAGAGAAGCCTGATTCCGTTGTATTGATAGGACTGCTGCCGAGGCGACATATGGTGATCGCGTGAAGGTGGCCGTTCTAATCAAACAAGTACCAGACACAACAGCAAGAATCAGCATAGCCGGCGGATCGGTTGATGAAGGCTCCATATCGAAGTGGACAATCAGCCCGTATGATGAGTATGCTCTTGAAGCCGCTCTTAAGTTACAGAGCGAATCAGGGGCGAAGGTGGTTGCGATTACGCTTGGGCCACAGCGTTCTTCCAAGTCTCTTATCGATGCTGCAGCAGTTGGCGCTGATGAGCTAATGCATGTATTGTACGAGGGGGACGCGGGATCATTGTCGCTCCAAAGTGCTCTGGCAGCTGCTGTCCGTAAATCAGAGGCAGATATCGTTCTAGCAGGCAAGCAAGCGGCGGATACGAACTCTGGCTCCACAGCACCGGGCGTTGCACAAATGCTTGGTCTACCCTGTGTGGGCCTTGTATCGGAAGTAAAGGCGGTTGACGGTAACTTCGTGGCCACTCGCTCGACTTCTTCGGGGATGGAACGTGTTTCTGTGAGTGGGTCATGCGTATTTGCATTCGACAAGGGTGATGAAGAGCTTCGTAGACCGAACGTAAGAGGTATCATGATGGCTAAAAAGAAGCCCATAGAAACACTATCTCCTGCTGATCTTGGTATTTCCATGGAAAGTGGTGGTGTGAATCTTGAATCGGTAGGATACCCTCCAGAGAAGCCTGCCGGGCAGACATTCCAAGGAGCGGCTTCCGCCTCTGAAGTCGTAACCAAACTGAGAGAAGAGGCGAACGTAATCTGAGGAGGTCATGGCATGAGTGTAACAATCGTTTCAGAACCGCATGAAGAAGGAATGCATCCAACTTTGCCACAATTGGTGAAGGCGGCATCGATCATTGGTCAATCTTGTACGGTAATCATGCCTGGCGGAAATGGTGCCGATGAGGCATCGAAGATACAAGGCGTTGAGAAGGTAATAAAACTCAATGGGGCCTGTTTTTCAGTATTTGACTCATCGTCCTGGTCGACAGCAATATCCGGTCTCGTCGACGGTACTGTCCTGATGGCCACTACTCCCACGGGGAGGGAGCTTTCAGCGAGCATAGCAGCAAGCCTCGGACGCCCAGTTATCCAGGATGTGACTGCTATAGCCCCTGGCGTAAAGGTCGAGAGGCCCGCTTACTCCGGTAAAGCTGTAGAAAGCATCTCCGTGAGTGGCGACGCAGTCATCACAATCCGTCCGAATGCAATTGAATCGGCAGAATCAGGAGGTTCGGCAGATATTTCGACGGTTGATTCCGGGGAGAACTTGAGGATCGCAATCTTGGAGGCTATTGCCAAAGCGGGAGAGCGTCTTGACGTATCGGAGGCCGACATCATAATTTCAGGAGGCAGGGGCCTTGGAGATCGTTCCAATTTTGAAAAATTAGAATCTGTTGCTGATTCGCTTGGTGCCGCGGTGGGGGCTAGTCGTGCGGTTGTAGATGAATGGGGGCTTCCGCACAGCATGCAAGTTGGACAAACGGGGAAGACCGTTACTCCTTCCCTCTACATCGCAGTTGGCATATCAGGTGCGATTCAGCATCTAGCTGGAATGCGATCAAGCAGGTACATTCTCGCCATAAACAAAGACCCTGAAGCACCGATCTTCGGTGTTGCAGACTATGGAATCGTTGCCCAGTGGGAAGACGCGCTTCCGATTTTACATGAGGCCATCAAGTCTCTTCCGTGATTCTTAGTGCTACCATCGCGATGTGATCTACGTCAGAGATTCTGACGTCATATCTGTTTACCGACCATCTTGATCCTTTGGCCATCCACGATTTTCCATCGTGCGTGATGTCCTTCGAAATTGACATGCCGATACCAAGAGCTTTCGAAATGGCCTCTTTCGACATCCATATTCGAAGTCTTGAGTGTTCGTCTTGAGGATCGTTTTGTTCCTCCTCGTTCAATATCAGATTCAATGCGCCCTGCGATATTTTTCGATCTTTAGGTTCCAAATCCACCCCCACATGCACATCAGGAGGCGTCATCACAGCCACAGCCCCATAATCTGAATGTGAGATGCTACATCTCGCAAAGATTCGCCCGTCACGAGATATACATCCCCCGGCGCCGTGCACTATTTGCAATTCGTCTCCTTCTTTAGCCTGAGAGATCTTCGAGAGAGCGAATCTTCCAGAAATATGGTGTAATCTTCGTTTAGAGCTCTTGGAAGCCATTATTTTTGGATCTAGGAGAGGTGGACTGTTTGTCTCTTCAGCACAGACAGAATGCTCCGCGAAATGAATCATCAGTGATTCTTGATTCGATACAGGAGCGTAATGGAGCATATTCCCTACTCCGCATCTAACAAACCTGGGCGCTCGCCGACATCCAAGAAAGCCATTGGTTTCATCATGAGTCCATCGATTTTGAGCACAGGGGCGCCATCGAGTCTTATCACTGAATCATGCAGGGTGGAAGAGTCGGATGAAGACCCTGTTCTAACGGACAAGACAGTTATCGAACCATCTGGAATCTCATCTAACAGTACTATCCTACGTGCACCCACTGGGAGCGAGTCGGCGCCGTCAGTATCCATTGAGGTTAGGCCAGCTGCCTGGAAACATGACTCGATGAGCATTGGATGCGCTATCAGTCCGGGTTGTTCTTCATCGACCCCCATGTTGAATAATTCCGGATTGGGGATGTCCCCTATCCCATGAACACGCGCCTCAATACCTCGGCCATTTTCATTCTGGATGGATGCTACCACTCCTATCAAAGGTTGGAATCTTGGTCCGTGGAACATACGATTGTAGATATCTGCCGAGGCGAGTATTCTGGATCCGTCTTCTTCCTCCGGGATAATATCCGGAATTGGCTCATTTCCCGCAGAAGAGCGCAATATTGCAATGGCCTTGTGATGAGTTATCGCTTGGTCAAGCCCGCCGGGAGCTATCGACTCTATGGTACAAGAAAATGCAATTTCGGCTCCATCGTGCTGTATGGGCTCAGCAGTACAGCGTATTTCCTTGATGCCTCTTGTGATTTTCACAGGGATTCCAAATTCGACATCCTCGAAACTAGCAACTTTGCCATTATTTGAGCACAGACTAACGGTCTCAGCCATCATTTCGAGGGCCATCACCCCGGGGAAGTATGGCACTCCGGATATTGAATGATCATTGAGATATCTGTGCGAATCGGGATCCAAACAAATCGAAGTGACCGTCTTTCCATCGACATCACATTTGAGAATCTGCTCAATCATCGGGAAAGTCAGGGGGTCACCATACTCAGAAGATGCGCGCGGAGAAAGATTGACTTTTTTCCTTCTTACTGATTTTCTATGGTCCAGAGTGCCCAATTTTCCTGCGATAAGAACCGATGTTCCCACTGATCCCAATACTTCCTCAACGAACATACGAGCTCCCTCATCAACAGGTATCATATCCACTCCTGCACGATCAAATACAGTCTCTAGCGACCCCCTGGTGGCCATCCCTGCGCCGGCCCAGGGTGACCAAGCGATTGAGATTGAGACCATATCCTCCGAGAATATCCTAGCGTGTTCTGCGTCCAAAATCCTGTTCGCTGCGCAGTAGTCTAGTTGAGCCGCATTGCCCAATCTTCCAGCTACGGATGTGAATGAACAGGCGAATCTAACTGGTTGATCTCTAGAAGATAGTGAATCGTAAATCGCCAGCCAACCGCCTACCTTTACATCCATGACCTTCTTTACGATTTCATCCGACTTCAAGTCGAAAGGAGTGGAGTCCTCGATACCCGCGCCATGCACTATGCCGGTTATAGGCCCGTGATTACTGATGATTGAGTCGATCGCTGAATCTACGGACGATCTTGATGTGACATCCACGGAGACGTATTCTGCGGTGGCTCCAGCGGCTCTGAGTCTCGAAAGGGTAGAATGAATTCCAATGGCTCGTTTTCTGGACTGCCATGCATCCTCCCATTGCTTTAGAGTGGCTTTCCCGGAGCTGCTGATTGAATCCAGGTGCTTCTTTAGCTGGGCCTTCTCATCCTCCATGGCCCCATCATCTGAATTGGCTAAATTGGCCAATTCCGGATCCAAGGGGGTCCTGCCGAGCAAAATGAATGTTGGAGAATCAGATTTGTCACTTGATGCGAGGCGTATCATGCATTCTGCGGTGACTCCGGCTGCTCCTCCGCTCACAATCCAGACGTCACTAGGGTCTAGGGACATATTGGGAGGAGGTGCATCTGAAATTCTTAGAGCGATTCTTTGTCTCTTGAGGTCGGCGGCAATTCCTACCTCAATAGGGCCTGTCTTTCTAGTTGCTTCTGCAAGTATTGCGAGGGCAGCAGATTCTGGGTTATCGAGTAATTCAGGACTCAAATCGATCGCCCTGATTGACACTTTTGGACGCTCTCTACCGTAACTCATTGCAACCCCGTGTATTCCTGCGGCTGCCGAGTTCAGACCCCTTCCATGGAAACCGTGGGCCCCATCTAATGCGGATACCGTAACAAATGTTTGAACCTGAACGTCAGGATTTGTGTCGAAGTCTTTCAAGAGTGAATGTGTCGATAGTGCCCAACCCAGCGGTTCTGGGTCGCTGGCCAATGTCCCTTCTGCGTCTAGGGGGGCGAGATGAATGAGTGTTGTATCCACATTCCTTATCGCTTCGTTTTCACCTTCACCCACGAAGATATGGCTTGTGCCAAAAGACTGGAGTGTTGCAGATAGGGCGTCGGCTACACCTCTTCGGTCCCTTGTGATTAGAATCTGTGATGGTAGATGGCCCATTGACAATGAGGCCATATTCTCGATTTCGATGCTATGTCTGTGAATCTCAGGAGGAGTTTTGCGCTCATCCTTTGCAAGGGTGCCTGGATCATGCACAGGAGTGGTTTCCTTTGCATCGAATCCTGACACGTAGGCAACGACATGCCTCAGAGTTGGATGGTCTCTAATCTGAAACTCGTCATCTATCTCCAGATTGAATTCGGTTCTTATGTCCGACATGATCTCTGCCTGCTTGATCGAATCGATCCCAAGCTCGCCCTCCATGTCTGCATCGATTTCTATGAATTCTTGGGGGTATCCGGTGTGCTGCACTACGATTGGGAGGATCCTGGAGAGTGTCTCTTCATCGGATTTTGATTTCACTGTCTCAGCAATTACAGTGCTATTCACATTTGGAACGGGCGCATCAGGAGCTTGTTGAGTGGTGGAATCTGGCTGCTTGATGGTTTGGGCTCCGTTCATCGAGGAGATGTAAACTAGGATATGGGCTAATGTTGGGTGGTCTCTAAGTTGGAATTCTTCATCCAGAGGCAATGCAAATGTCGATCTTATCTCAGCCATGATCTCTGCCTGCTTGATCGAGTCGATCCCAAGCTCGCCCTCCATGTCTGCATCCATTTCAATGAATTCTTGGGGGTATCCGGTGAATTCGGCAACGATTTTCAATACTCTGACACGAGTGTCGTCGATATCAGAAGGGATTTTCAAACCAACAGATTTTGGCTTAGCTGCTGGGGCTACTTCCGGAGTTTTGACCTTAGTTTGTGGGGCGGATGGTCTGATGTTTTCATCGGGTGTTGGAGAAGCCATTGGTTCAGAGATGGGTTCTGGAGAATATTTCTCGCCTGCAACGCCGCCAACCAGATTTTCATCAGCATCGACATATGCTACGAGTTTCCTTTTGATGACTCTGAGGTCGACGTTGGTTCCCCCGCTTGCCTCAAGGGTCCAATTGGATATTCTATCGATGTCGAATCTCTCTGTATCTGAAACAGCGAGTCTGCGCATCAGTGTGAGTGCTATCTGACTGCCAAAACCTGCGCCGTGCCTCAGTGCGAGGTCTAGTTCATGCTGGCCGCCTTTGCATAGGTTAAGGGTTCCAAGAGCAGGGTCGTCGACCATATGGTTGGCAACAGGTGGGAGAACCCCTGCAGCGAGGCCTCTGATGACTACTGCATCCTCTAAACCGACGCCCATCGGGTGGCCGGTATACCCCTTTGCATTGGTGATTAAGATATCAGATGCATTTCTCCCGAATACATGTCGAAGTGCGCTTACCTCGGCTGATGCGGAGCCCCCTCTAGGTGGGGTGTATGGCTCATGAGACATGAATGTCATGCGATTGGCCATATTGCTTCTTTCGAGGCCCCACCGGTTCTCCATACGAGAGACAAAGGATTCCATTACAGACGCTGCATGGTCCGTGTCGAGGCGAGTCGGATGGAATGCGCTGTTGGCAATCTCGGCCCCGAGTAGTTCAACATACGGCATGACCCCTCGATCTTTCGAGTCTTCGAGTCGCTCCAAGACGAAGCCTGCTCCGCCCATCCCGAGAAGCATGCCATGGCGACGTGCGTCGAAAGGCAACGCAACTTCTTCCACTACATTGCCCATCGCATGGGCGCCGGCTCCTGCGAATCCTGAGCCGATCCAAGGCATCAGCGTATCCGATGTGGAGTCGTCACCGCTGACAATTATCACCCTGTCACATCGGCCTCTTGCCATCCAGTCTTCGGCTATTGCAAATGCTGCTGGAGTTGATGCGCAAGCATTGTTTATTGCCAGATTAGGGCCTCTTGCTCCGATCCATGATGCGAATTGGCTGTGACCCATGGACAAAACCTGGAGCAGGTATTTCCTATCGAATTGCGACTCTTCCGAAGAGTTCTCCTTCAACGCATGCTCAATTGCTTTCTCAAGCCCCGGGAAAACTGATGCGAATATCACTCCAGTTCGATCACGCTCACTTTCCGGGAGCGTCCATCTCCGAATTACCCTCATCCCGGAGCTATTGGTTTGCTCGATAGGGAACAAAGGTAGACCCGCATCCCTCAGGGCCTCGAGTCCTGATGCAAAGGCTAGCGAAGTTGCGACGTCAAAGGCTTCGACCAGCTTAGGGTCGATGCCATACTGCTCAATCAGATCGAAGACTCCGCCTATACCAGCGAGTTGCGGCACTGTCTCGAACGTATCAGCGGAAACCAATCTCGAGGTTCCATCCTCGCTTTTTACGAGACGAACGATTCTCTTATCCACTAGTTTTTGCTTCATTTCAGCCGAAATCTCAGAGATCAGATTTCTGCCTGCTAGGATCGCGTCCCACACTTCCTCATCGAAGACCTCGCTCATTCCAGGCACTCCCAAAGATACCCCACTTACTACAGGAGCCTCTGAGATTGCTGTCTCAAATTTCTCAGGGGTTGTCTTCGACCCATACCACTCGACTAAGTCTTCTACGACCGAAATTTGCTCGGGTTTTGATCCTGTGAATTTTCCTTTCTTTGAGAGTTTTTCCACGACTCTGGAAAGCTTTGAATCATCAAGACCTAGTTCCGTTAGGTCTACCCTCCCCTCCAATACATTAGCAGGGTATCCGGTTTCTTCTGCTAGTATTCTTGCAACCAAATCTGCAGAGTTCGCCATGAGATCGGGAGCTACGACATGGTGGCCAATGCTGTTCTCTCTCTGTGCTGTGGGCAGGGGCCTGGACCGTATTCTAAGGGCCTCTAAATCCTTTGACTCTGGGGCCATATCGATATCCGACGGCCTGGACCTAAATTCGGAAGAGAGGATTTCGCTTCCCCACTCATCCATGATTGGTTGCTTTCCATTTATTGAAAGGAATGCGAGGGATCCGAGGAATGTTGCTATGCCCCCTACCTTCGGGTGGTTCGTCGTAGAAGATTTGACATCGCCCCCCAGTATTTCGTTAACCGTAGAGGATAGGGCTCGTTTTGGACCGACCTCTAGGAATAGTCTCGCACCAGCAGCATGCATGGTCCTTATCTGATCTATCCAATTTACCGGGGACGACATCTGGGGGGCTAGCTTCCCCAATATGGCTGATCTGACATCCTTAGCCTCCGATGGGTAAAACGAACCGTCCACATTTGCTGTTATAGGGATATCTGGGAGGGATATGTCAATCGATTCAAGAAATCGCTTCAGCGGGCCATTCGCAGGAGCTACTATATCTGTGTGAAATGCATGACTGGTTTGCAATGGTATGACTGTTGCTCCGGCATCCGACAGTGCTTTCATGGCTAATCTAACCGCCTCGGTTTCTCCCGCGATTACAGTGGAGTTTGGGCTATTTCGATTCGCGGCTATCACGTATCCATCAATCTGTCCGATTGTCTCCAAGACGCTTCCCTCGGGAGCTCCGATAGCAGCCATGAGTCCTGGGTCCGGTACGTCCACTGAACCCATCTCAGTCCCTCTGGCTGCTGCTGCCCTCATTGCGTCTTGGAAGCTCAGAATTCCTGATACCATCAAGGCGGCATACTCTCCAAGACTGTGCCCTGCAACCATATCTGGCCTGATTTGGTGTGCTGCTAGGAGTCGGTCTATCGCCAAATCCGCAGTAAGCATGGCTGGCTGGGTATACTCTGTTTGGGTCAGCCTCCTCTGTGCCGCCTCCAAGTCGGCACCAGTAAGGTCGTTTGACAGAACCAGCCTTGAAAGAGAATCCTGGATTACGGGGCGCATTATCTCGTCTGCCTCAGCCCATGTTGAGTTGACCACCCCGTACCTCTGTGCTAAATCTAGAGTCATCCCCAGATACTGGCTGCCTTGGCCCGGATACATGTGTGCGAGTTTTGCATCGGGGTCAACGGGTTTTGTCTCGATCAAAATCTGTTGACTCGCAAGGAAGGAGTACCTTTCTGGGTCTTCGATACTGTCTATGGCGATTGAAAGCCTCTTCTCCAACTGGCCCCATGTGACTGCAACTATCGATAGTCTGATTCCTTCCGCTTTGAACTCCGAAGAATATGCTGGTAATTCTCTAGAAAGTCGTCTACCGGTTGGACTTTCATCAAATGTCGGCATCCCGTTGAACAGCTCTGAGGATGCGCGTTTGAGTCTCAGATGCATCTCTTCCAGGCTATCTGCATTGAGGAGGAGTACTCCTCCCTCGAGGGCTTTCAGATGGTCCCACGAGAGTCGTTTGGTGTCATCTGAATCAGCTCTCCCGGCGAGTAAGTCGAGTCTGTTTCTCCAATTATTGGATAGTTCATTGTGAGTCTCGGGGTGATATTGCTCAAGGGCGATATGGAAATTCGTGCCTCCGAATCCGAAGGCGCTGACGCCTGCCCTCCTTGGGTGCGAGCCTGGCTCTGGCCATGACCCTGGGGTCGTAGGGACGTAAAATGGGACCTTTGCCCATGGTACGGTGTCGTTTGGCTCCTCGAATCCAGCTGAAGGGGGTATTGTTCTGTTATGGAGCGCTAGAACTGCCTTGAGAATACCCGCAAGGCCTGCTGCGGCTTTGAGGTGTCCGATCTGCGACTTCACAGACCCCACTGCCACCGAACCGGGCAGCAAGCTATCGCCATATGCTTGAGCCAGAGAGGCCAATTCTGTGGCGTCCCCTACAGACGTGCTGGTGCCATGGGCTTCAATCAACTCAACGCTAGAAAGATCGTACCCCGCCTGAGAGTATGCGCGATTTATCGCCTGGATTTGCCCTCGTTGACTGGGGGCTGTGATTCCCTTTCCACGGCCATCACTACTTGCCCCTATTCCTCTTATCACCGAGTATATTCTATCATTGTCGAGTAATGCGTCTTCGAGTCTTTTGAGAATCAAAGCGCCCGCTCCCTCCCCCATGACAAAGCCGTTCGCACGCCGATCAAAGGGGACTGAATGATTCGGAGATAGGGCCCCTATTGCACTGAATTTAGCGAATGTGGCTGGATCCATAGTTCGATCTGCAGCGCCTGCAATCATCATGTCTACCTGTCTTGAATGCAGAAGGTGGCAGGCATCGAGAACGGCAGCTATCGCTGAAGCGCACGCTGCATCCGTAGTGTAATTGGGGCCTTGTAGATCCAGAAGATTGGCCACTCTTCCAGCAACGACATTTGCAAGTTCACCAGGCATTGTATCTTCATCAACGCGCGGGGAACCGTCGAGTATTGACTCCTTCAATTTTGAGAATTCTTCCTCGGATATGCCTACCTCCTTGGCGTGTCTCTCGTACCTGTCTATGAGGACTCTCTCGGTGGAACGAGTTCTGTTCTCGCCACCTAAGGCATTGGCAAAGACTACACCGGTGACCTCCCCGGGAATTGGAAGTCTTGCATTTTCTCCAAGATATCCGGCGTCCTCTAGAGCGGCTGCTGAGACGCTGACGGCCCACTGTTGGCAAGGGTCGATTTGCGGAAGTGTCCCCGGAGGAAGACGCCATCTCCTCCAATCAAATTCGTATCCGTGGACCCATGCCCCGATTTTGCTGTATGTCTTACCCTCCTTTACGTCCTTTGGACCACCTGGGACCCAATGGTCTTCAGATCTCCACCGATCGCTGGGGAGTTGCCTGATGGAACATCTGGCATCCAAGACATTCTGCCAGAATTCAGCGACGTCTTTTGCGTCCGGAAGCAGGGCTCCCACGCCTATTATTGCAATGGGCTCGAATGCCTCTTGGCCAGCACCTGAAGACTTCATGGGATCACTCGCTTATGTCATCAGGTACCATCGTAGAACTATATCCAGCATCCACGTGAATTATCTGAGCGGTGACCCCAGAGGATAGCGGGCTCGCCAGCCATACGGCGGTTCCAGCCACGTCCATTTGATCGACGTTCCTACGAAGGGGCGCATTTCGTTCAACGTGTGCCAGTATTCCATCAAATCCGGGTATGCCTGAAGCCGCAAGGGTGCGAATCGGACCTGCACTGATTGCATTTACCCTGTGACCATCAGGGCCGAGCCTAGCAGCGATTTCTCTTACCCATGCCTCTAGTGCTGCTTTTGCTACACTCATCAAACCATAACTAGGGACGTGTCTGGTGCTTGCAGCGTATGTGAGGGTAATGGTGGAAGAGTTGGGAGCTAGATACGGCAACGCGTGTCTGACGATTCCTTGGAGGCTATGTGCGCTTATTCTCAAGGCTACGTCCATGGGGTCCATGTCCACGAAGAGGAGGTTTCTGTCGAATGCTTCTCTCGGGGCGAATCCGATTGCATGTACGATAATGTCTGCCTTAGATCCGGGGGAATCACTCTGCCATGATTCGAAGAAGGATGCTGTTGAACCGTCCACGTTGACGTCTATTGGGTGTAATTCGGTCCCCTCGGGCAATGTGGCCACTAACTGCTGGATCCTACTCCTGAATCTTGGTTGGAAGCCCAACACAAGAGAGCATCCGGCTTGAGCGAGTCTCTGGCATATTGCATAGGCGATACTGTCTTCAGAAGCGACGCCGAAAACCAGTGCTTTCTTGCCATCGAGTTTCATGATGGAATCGCTCACCATATCGACCGTAAGAAGCACAGGGAGAGGGGTTATTGACCGTTGGGCCTCAAAATCCGGGCTAGAGGCCATATATTTCAGGTAACTCTCAACGTCACAATGGCCTCGCTCATAGCATTCTTGTCATCTTTCACGCGTAAACGGAAAACATGAGTGCCCTTTCTTACTCTCACCTTTATCATAGGGGTGGAGCCTACAACTCGTTCACGCTCATCGAGCCATTCCCAGACATCGATTTCACCATCCGGGTCATACGATGCGCTCCCATCTAGCAATATTTCTGCAGTGCCATCTTCACCAGATGCTACCGTTAGGTCTTCGCCAGCATCGGCTACTGGTGGTAAATTGATCATTCTGGCCTCTGAGGCTAATTCAGCAAGAAGATCTGGGTCCTCTTCATCCGCGATCTGCCCCTCAACTTCTTCGCCCATATCATCGAGTATCCTGGTTACCTCTTCGCCAGTGTGCTGAAAACGAGTGTCTTCTTCGTCCGAGTAATTTGGAACATCGATCGTTGTCTTGTTTTGGGTCTCGGCACTAGTCTCGTCCTCTACGCCCCCTTGAGGGTTGAATGCCCATGCGGATACTGCATCTGTTGAAGGGTCGACGCATACCGCGATCGACCTCCCATCGGATGAACGAGTGATTGAGCAGGGGATGCCGTCCAACTCACACTTCCAAAGCATGACTCCGTCCCTAAGGCCGAATATATTGAACCAAATTCCAACACAGATTGTCTCGTCATAGCACGACAATGTGCTGATGCGTTGGTCGTCTAACTGAATCCTATCAGATTGCTGCCCTGATATCTCAATTTGAGTTACTCCGCCCATCAGGTCGCCCGCGATTACACCATGTTGAGTCGGTGTCATTGATGATATTGGGCGGTCGGTCTCAGAGCGATGTATCCGCCCATTTGAGATGTCCCAGCACTCTATCCTACTTTCTGGCACAAGGTCGCCAATTCCGTCCAGGCACCTTCGTGAGGCGACAAGGGTTCCGGATGGACGGAATTCCATGCAAATGATGGACTCAATCGATCCATCAGTAGGAGGAGATGTATGGACGATTTTACCCTCATTGGCTATCCACAATGTTCCGAATACACCTGAAGCTGCTATTGACCTGGAATTAATTCGCACTGATTCAGATTCGCCAAATCCTTCAATGGCATGGACGTTTTTCTCCTCATCCATCCACCTAACCTCTCCATCGCTATCGAGTATCGCTGCACAATTTCCTCCACTCACTATTTCCTCGATGGACGCTTCTGCGGTACCAGCAAATTCGGCCCCTGACTCGGACAGAACCTCAATTCTACCGTCATCATGACCGAGAATTATGCCCATCTCAGTCACCGCGACTGCAGATAGAGACTGAGGGACAACATGAGATGGAGGTTCCAAGGGGGAGAGTAGGTACTCTATTTTCGAGCCGTGTTTTGCAACCAGCAGCCCTCCACCGGGGAGAGTGCTCCAAATGATGTTTGCAGACGGTTCCAAGATGGGTTCGGACTCCAAAAGGCGTCCGGGCATGATTCAGGGGGACGGGGTGAATGCTTCATGGTTATCCAGCACTTAAGATAAAACAGGTTCAGCGTCTTTCGCTGCATCTTTCCTTCTGGATTCAAGCCGATTCAGATATTCCTCGTCGATTGTACCGGCGACGTACACCCCATCGAAGCACGAGCAGTCGAAAGTCACATCTCTCTCTGAAGCGCCCAGACAGGCGGTTATCAGATCATCGAGTTTCTGATAAATCATCCAATCTGCACCGATAGCATCGCCTATCTCATCCACAGTTCGATTATGAGCGATGTACTCTTCCCTGGCGGGCATATCGATTCCGTAGACATTAGGGTGTATTACCGGAGGTGCGCAACTGGCGAAAAAGACCTGCTCTGCCCCTGCTGACCTTGCCATCTCAACGATCCTCTTCGATGTATTGCCACGGACTATGCTATCATCCACGATCAAGACATTCTTGTTCTGAAATTCTCCAGCAATGGTGTTGAGTTTCTTTCTTACAGATTTCTTACGGATGTTCTGTCCGGGCATTATGAATGTCCTGCCGATATACCGATTTTTGACAAATCCCTCCCTGTATTGGACGTCGAGAGTCCTTGCCAACTCTAGTGCTGCTATGCGGCCGCTATCTGGCACTGGCACAACAACATCGATCCCATGATTCGGGTTTTCCATCAGAATCCTCTCGCCCAGGATTCGCCCCATCTCAAGCCTCGCAGCATGCACAGAGACCCCGTCTATGGTGGAATCGGGCCTCGAAAAGTAGACGTGTTCAAAGATGCAGGGCCTGGGTTCGGTTACTGGAGCGCATATCCTTGATGTAATTGCCCCATTAGATCTCACTATCACAGCCTCACCAGGCATCACATCTCTATCCAGTTTGAAGTCCAGCACATCAAGAGCGACACTCTCGGATGCGAATGCCCTCTCCACCATGCCATCTTGTGTGCGGGACCCCATGCACAATGGGCGTATCCCGTGTTTATCCCGTATGGCGATGACGCCCCAACCAGTTATCATGGCCACAACAGAAAATGAGCCGGTTGCTCTCCTGTGGAGGCGCTCTACAGCGGCGAATACGGATTCCTCGTCCAATGTGCCACGGCCTGAAGGAGCATTCGAAATGGCGCGTTGAATTTCCGCTGCTAGTAGATTTAGCAAGGCCTCTGAATCCGAATCAGTGTTGATTCGTCGCCGGTCCACGTCGAATAAATCGGCGATAAGCTCTTCCGAATTTGTAAGATTTCCATTGTGTGCTAGGCTGATCCCAAAGGGGGAGTTTGTGTAGAATGGTTGTGCCTCTGCAGCTGAGCTACTGCCTGCTGTAGGATATCGAACATGCCCTATACCCATTGAGCCGCGGAGAAGTTCGATGTGCTTTAGCTGGAATACATCACGAACTAATCCATTCGCCCTGCGATGGAAAACACGTGACTCGGTGCTTGTCAGCATGCCAGCAGCATCTTGGCCCCTGTGTTGTAATACAAGGAGGCCATCGTAGAGGGTGGGCGAGACGGTCGACCCCTCGATTCCGACAATACCGATAATGCCACACATCGAGAACGCTCGGACCTTTGGCTGTCAGGACTTAGCCATTCCCCAGAAAGCAAGGGGTCGCTCAATCCGTCATTCGACGATTCTTCTTGGCCCATCTGTAGCCTCGCATGCGGGCAGTGACGCCGAATCCGCAAGAGGCGCATCTGGCCTTTGACTTGTGATAGGAGTGCTTTCCACACCGCCTACATCGGATGTGGGTTTGCTTCTGCCTTTTTCCCATACTAGGTGTTCCCTTGGACATATGCAACCCTCCTTGACGTTCGCGCGAACTGCCTTGCTGTTATGAGGCTTATCACTCGCTATCTGATACTGAATCTGCCTCTTGAAAGACGGTTATATCGAATTCATTCGAAGTAGAGGCAGTGATTTTCAAGAGGAGAGGGGTAGCGACCAAAGGGGCCAGTGCGAGGAAGTACATCAGGGATATCAGTGATGAAGAAACCGACTCATATGGCACAGATGTAAGAAGATACAGGGCCACTGCAGAGAATGTCAAGGAGACGGCAATGAGTCTTCCAGGGGTATTTGCTCTCCTGTACGTGGAAATGACGTGAATTGTTAACCATACAAGTGAAATCGTGAATCCCACTGCAAACTCCTCTAAAAATGAGGCAGACATCAATTCACACCCCCAAGATGATCTTCCACAATCTTACGGACATGTAGCCTCTCATCGTCATCAAGCCCTGGCGTAGGGGGTAGAGGCGGTTCGCTATATTCGGACCAAGCCACTATTGCTACAGCTGCGATTAGGCCTGAAATGATGCCTAGAACGATCGGGGCTGCGGAAAGTGCATCCCATATGCTGAATACGCCTCTCATCGGATCTAATAAATCGGCCCCGGGTCTGAAGAACATCGCCACAGAGATTGAAGAAATGACGAGTAGCCAACCAGAAAAGAGGGTTGCAGGTGAAATGCTGCCGTAAACTCTGGAGCCTCTTATCGTCAACATCGAGCCAATTACGAGAAGAAGAGCCCATATGAAGAAATGGAGAAGGATCACACCCATGTCCGTTGAGGCGTCGTCGCCAGAGAACCGGCCATAGAAATCGGATGGGGAAAATACGTCGCGGCCGATTGCTAATAGGATTCCGATCGCAGCGATCACAAGGGCCATTCTGTATCTGAAGTCGGAGGGGCCCATCCTATTCCATGAGATAGAAACCAGTACGAGAACCCCGCCTGCTACTCTCAGGAAAGGGGCGTCCATGGTACGCGGAGAGGGTATATGGCTTGAAAGAGATGGGGAGATGCAGAGCCCTATCAGATGACGAGTGGTATCGCCACACTCAAATAGGAACCGTCGGTGGACGGCTCGCTGGTGGTACAAATGGTAAAGCGCCCACGTAAGGTAATGCGTTACAGTCCATCTGCTGGCAAGCACACTGAACATACAGTGGAGCGCGTAAAGAAACGTCGCGCAAGTGAATTAAAATGGGGTCAGCGTAGATTCCGAAGAGTCACTGCTGGTTACCGTGGTTTCCCTCGTCCGAAACCTTCAGGGGAGAAGCCCACGAAACGCGTGAATCTGTTGTACAGGTGCACTGAAACTGGTAAGGCGCACCAACCTGCAGCTAAGAGGGCAAAGAAGTTCGAACTCGTGGATAGGTGATCCAGATGGGTGGCGCAAATTTTCTCAGAGTTAGTTGCAATGACTGCGGTAACGAGGCCGTGGTGTTCAGTCGTGCATCTTCCGTCATATCGTGCCCCGTGTGTGGGAGCACCCTAGCAATGCCAAAGGGCGGTAAGGCCGACTTAGTGGGTAGCAGCTTAATTGAAGCCCTCGAGTGAAGGGGGTTCGACATTGGCTCGTAAGGAATCATGGCCCGAGGAAGGGGATCTTCTCGTCTGTGTAGTGAAATCCGTGAGCGACAAGGGCGCCTATCTAGAGATAGACGGGATGGACGGCGCGGAAGGATTCGTATTCATCGGAGAGGTCGCGGCTGGATGGGTAAAATCCGTAAGATCCCACCTGAGGGAGGGCCAGCGGGTCGTGGCGAAGGCAATAGGCGTGAAACGCGATCGTGGCAGGATTGATCTTTCCATAAAATCAGTCTCCGAGGAGCGTCGTAGAGATGCTCTCCAGTTCTGGAAGAACGAGCAGCGAGCTGGGCAAATAATGAAGGTCGCTTCAGACAGAGTCGGATGGTCCGAGGACGAATTAGATTCAACTTCCGATGAGCTTGTCGATGCCTTCGGATCCCTGTATGGGGCTCTAGAAGAAGCCGCGGCTGATTCGAGCGCCTTGGAGAAAGCCGGGTTCAAAGGGAAGTGGATTGCTACCATAGTAGAACTAGCTGTCGAGAACATCGTTCCTGAATCAGTGCATCTAAAGGGGAATTTCCACGTAGAAATATGGTCTAGCGAAGGAGTTGCAGGGATCCAAGACGTGCTGGAAAAGGCCGAGTCCAGCATAGATGGAATGGATGAAGTCGTACTTACATGCCACTATGACGGAGCGCCAAATTACAGAGTAGAGGTGGAGGGTCCGGATTACGATTCTGCTGAGTCGGCATGGAATGCTTGTGTCCAAGCTGCAGAGTCCGCGATGGAAGCATATGACGGCAATTTCTCGGCTGAGCGCGTCTGATACCCGCAATACTTCATGAACCCGGTGCGAGGGGTCAACTTGCGTTCATGCCTAGAACAAGGTTACAACGATGCCCTGCATGCTTGTCATACGGATTCTCTAGAGAATGCGATTGTGGCGAGACCAGAGTCGCGGTAGCCCCACTCCGTTTCTCACCAGAAGACCCCCAGGGAGATAGACGTCGTCAAAGAGAGGGCTGGGGCTCAGAAGAATGGGTGAAGAGTCTCCCTACTCCAAGAGAGGTTGGTGATGAGGAAGAATGAGTCGTACAAAGATTCAGCACATTTCCGACATCCCCCCTCATGATGCCATTATCGAAGCGGTTCCCGGGATTGGGAATGTGGGTAAGCTCGTAGTCGATGGCCTGGTGGCGTCATATGATTCGAAGATGGTTGCCAGAGTGCTCCACCCAGACATGCCGCCACACGCAACTCTTGATTCAGAGGGGCTGCTTCGCCCCCCGCATCTCTCAATTCATTCGGTGAATATCGGGTCGCAGACTGTTCTCTGTATCTGCTCAGATGCCCAGCCGACCACTGCAGCGGGCCAGTACGAGGTGGCAGAATCAATTCTCGATTTCATAAAGGAACATAGCGATTCGAGGCTGTACGTTTTAGCTGGTCTTGCGATGGACCCCGAGGCCCAAGGAATCCACGTCGTTTGCTCGGAGGAGGGTACGATGGAATCGATGGATGAACATGGTATCGAGGTTAGAACGGGTCAACCGGAATCAGGGATGATAGGGCTGGCAGGGCTATTGGTTTCACTCGCCCCCTTACACGAAGTGGAAGCGATCGGCCTTGTTGCGGACACTGTCGGTGGCGCCACAGATGCCAGAGCAGCGGAGCGCCTATCCATGTTCGTCCAAGATAAATTCGGATTGAACATTGGGATGGATCTCGACAGGACTCAGGCGATTGCCTCCAGGCTGCTGGAGAGTGTCGGGATTTCAGAGGCGGCTATTGCAGAGATATCAGGCGAGCAGGGCTATGGCGATTTATACGTCTGAGTGATCTTATGAGAGTCCTGCTCGGGAGCGGTGGAATTGGAACCGAAGAACGTCGAACGATGTACATGGATTTGATTTCGGATCACTTCAGAGAGTCGGACAATGTTGTGTTCATACCACTTGCGACACATGATCACGAAGGGAGGACTGCGCGGTTAAAGGAGTCTCTTGGGTCCATGGGGGCGAAGTTCCACGGGTTGAATGTTGATGGCGGCGTTGGACAGGTACTTGCTGCCGACGGAGTGTATATGGGCGGAGGTAATTCTTTCCTGCTGAACAGGGATCTGCACAGATACGGATTGATTGATGCACTGAGGGACGTTGTAAAACAAGGAATACCGTATCTCGGGGTCAGTGCTGGCAGTAATGTTGCTTGTCCGACGATGATGACGACTAACGACATGCCGATTGTTATGACGCCATCATATGAAGCACTGGGAATCGTTCCCTTCCAGATCAATCCTCATTATTATCCCGGGAAGATTACCTTTTTCTCAGAAGGTGAGAGTATTGATCACTTCGGAGAGAGCCGTCGGCAGAGGATATCCGAGTATCATCAACATGAGGCGATTCCTGTTCTCGGTTTGTGGGAAGGATCGTATGTGCAATGGGATGGTTCGAGAGGTCGCCTAATTGGGCGTGCTAGGGCGTTTTACCGAGACTTGGAGCCAGTGGACTTCGAGGATGGGGCAATGTTCGATGGGAGCCTGACTCTCAAGTGATTGTTCAGCCACCTGATGAAACTATGATTAATTCTAGATTCAAATCTCCCTCTATAGTGGAGTTGTGAGGCACTATCGTCTCATCATACACTGCTAGAACAGTGGATGCGTGTATGCCTAATTCATTGAGCACGTCCAGGATCGTCGCAGGGGCTTGAATATCCACCACATGCTCCTGATTCAGATGGCTAACCGTGACGCGCATGGAGGGGCTGTAACTGAACAGGCTTATGTCTGATTCGCAGGACGGTTGGACGCTGCCGAGATCGCATAGCCCGGTATTGCGGTGGATTCGAAATCCACTGTCCCTTGGACGCGGGGGTTCAAATCCCTCTCTCGGCGCCAAAAACTACCATCATCATCATTCTTCTGGTTCATCTGAGTCTTCGATGACCACGACCCTTGTTCCGGGGCCCATCTTGATTTGAGGCCGTCCGGCCCATTCCCCGACTTCCCCATTCAATATCCCGATAACATCGCCTCTAGAGATTGAGGCTGCTGATGTTGGGATGAACTGCTTGAATGCGACGGCGGATGCAGATCCGGACGCATCGACCAGCGTGATGGCCCACCTGCTAACTGAGACTCCATCGGGATATGCGTCAACCGACCATACCCTTCCCACAACAGAGACTCTGGTCTCTATATCGACTACAGCCGCCTCATCGCCCTCTTCTGCAGACGATATGGAGGACATCTGATCAAGATCGAGGTTCAATTGGCCTTTCCAAAGTGAAGGTATGGCGTTGTCCACACGTACCCTCGAGCCTTCCTTGATCGATCTTGTCACTCTTTTCGGACCGCCCATCCGATGTGGCCGGATGGAGGCCCTGTCCCACCCATCCACCAGCGTGAACCTTACATCAACAGTCTCATCCTCATTCAGATCTGGCCCAGTTAGCCTTGATACCTCGCCGACTGCTGAAAAACGAGTTCTGATTTCCTGCAATGGCGTTATGTTCCAAGTGTGTCCGAAACGCTGGATGGTTTCCATGCTGATCTCGTTTTTCTCTTGGTTCGAGCCTTCACAGAAATCTGCATATTCGCACCTGTTGCATCTGGCTCTAGCATCCGATTCGATCGGTTCGTCATCGGGGATGCCTCCATCAATGAATCTCCGAAGAGGCGCTGGCTCTGCGGGGCATTCTTCGATTGATGGGTTGTTCTCTCGTATCTTAGAGTACAACTCGAAAAGATCCCTGTCCATAGATTCCATCTCTTCTGTTAGGGGTGTTGCGACTTCCTTGGGATCTCCAGCGCCTAGATACCAGATTGCTAGGCCTGTTGCGGTTTCTTTACGCTCATGAGTGGCCCACCAGAGCCAACCATACATCCTCAATTGATCCAGGTAGCCGTGGGACCTGTCTCCTCTTCCGACTGAGGCCTTGATATCGATTATACGTGTAGTTCCGCCCCACCTGTAGACAAGGTCGTATTCCCCTTGGAACCACCCATTTGGGTGCGTTGAGGTCTGAGTGAATGATGCCGCATCCGGGTCTACGAACCATGGCCTTGCAATCTCCCATGCTTCCAATACATGCATATCTGATCCGATTTCAAAGGCTGCATGGCTGGGCTCGCCCCAATCACGGGGAAATCCATCCGGAGCAGGCCAGACAGGCCTAGATTTTCCTGAGCGCCATGCATCCACATCCACATCGTCTGAATTCAGGCATTCTTCGACTTCCTGCAAATGTAGATCTATGCCCCTGAGCACCATTGAGAGGCATTGGTCTGGATCTGCATCATCAACCGAACCTGTCTTGTTCGGGTTTGCTGCCCAGTCATCGCGTGCTTCATCCCAGCATCGCTGGAAGTGTATGTGAGCACGCGCATGGGCCCAAATTCTCAATGAGTCCATGTCCGAAGGCCGGAGAGAACTGTCGACAGGCTGGATTCTCGGACCGGGCCAATTGGAGGGATCACCCCATTCAGGCACCCCATCCTCATTCAGAGGGGTGGACATCGTGTCTGTATCCTCTGCGAGCTGGAGTGACGGCGAGTCGCGCATGACTCTGCAGATGCACGCCTCTGCAGCATTTCCACGGATTATTTGTGGAGGTAGCGGGGTCTTCAAACGACGCTCCCAGCCGTAGTACCAGTATCTCGGGCAGTTCCTGTAAGCGATCACCTGTGAGGCTGAAAGTCTCCGGTAAGGGTCTACAGAAGATGCCTCTTGATCGATGGTTCTTACCGGCATCGAAATTCCCTTTCTCTCATGGCTCTTAGTTTCAATTGTCCAGATCAGTGCTATTGAGATAGACAATCGTCATTTCAAGGCGTTCGTGGGTGGGGTGAACCTCAACAAATGCTACAGGAGCCTCGACAGAATCGCTGATTTCCTCTGCTGTGGAAAGGGGGATTTCTATTCGACCCCTCTCAGAATCATGATACAAGAATCTTCGAGGTAAGCCTGTTTCCCGAATGATTTCATCCATGTATCCCTCTGCCACTTCATTATCGCATTCGATCGCGCCGAAGATCAATGTTCCATCCTCCGTCAATAATTCATGAGGGGCGATAGTGGCCTCCCCGCGTCTCAGGAACCTGTTTCTGAGTTGCCCCGCATCCTTGTAGACCGCTGTGCAGTATTTCAGATGGAAACCGTATGGCTCACGCACAACGCCGTCAATGGGGTCTGGCTTCCCCAGTGCGGCAGCGGCGACTCTGTCGCGCATGTTTATGGCTAGCTCCGCGGAACCCGCTGCCCCAGCAGTTATCTCGTCGGAGAGGTTGAATCCCCTAACTTCCATGTTACCGTGATTGCCTACGGTGATCTCAAGTTCATTCAAATTAAGGAATTGGATATCCATGTCCCTCATCTCTTCCAGTGCACCCATCAACTCTTTCTCTTGATCAGGCTCACAGGGGATCTCGATGCCGGTTTCTATTCCCTGAGCGGAGCATGCTGAGATCACATTGCTGTATTTCTTCGCATCTAAATCAAGGAGGTGGAATCGTATCTCGTCGAGTCCGGCTTCGGCAAACTCTCTCGCGTATTCAGGTTTGAACGGGATGCTCGTGTACATGTGCATGTGAAACGAAGGGCCGAATTCCTGCCTAAGTCTGCGGATTCCTTCCAGGGTGTGTTCCCTGTCCATCAACGGGTCGCCGCCGGTGATTCCCGCTCCCGTTGCGTTCATCGCCCTAGCCTCCTCGATTACCTCGTCGAACGAGGTGCAGGGGCGCTCATTGGCAAACATCATCTCTGCTTCCCGACGATTCTCCGAAAGAGGGCAGTAGTCACACTTCCAATGGCATTTCCCGGTGATGAACAGGACTAGCTTTGACCCCATTTGGCACTGTATACACCCTTCGGCTTCTTCGACCTCGGGGGCGTCGAACAAAGTCGGAATTGTGGGGAGCCTCAGAGTCACGCTCATGCAGTGGTCCCCCTTTGCACGGACATAGCCGCCTCGATTAGCATCTCATGGAAAATCGTCGTCCCGGAGAGTTCTGGATGGAATGTCAGCGCGATCCTGTTGTTTTCCCTCACGCCGACAGGCTCTCCATCCAAGGTTGCGATTACTGATGAGTTTCTGGCATCAGTGAAGCGTGGGGCCCTGATGAATGCGCATTGGAGGGGGTTGTTCACGTTCTCAACGGCCACTGGGCCGATGAATGAGTCAATCTGCCGCCCCCACGCATTCCTATCCACTTCGGCGGAGATAATCGGGTCTCCCCCGTCTTGGGGATCGGCGAGGAGGATTGTTCCTGCACAGGTTGCTAGGACCGGCATTTCGCTATTCTCCCTCATAATCGAGTATAGCGGCCCGAGGAGCCCCGTTCCGCCCTCTCCGCCGACTATTCTCATGGTGGTGGATTCTCCGCCTGGCAGTATAACCGCATCAAGTCCACCACTAATAAGATCGCCCAATGATCGTAATTCCCTTATCGATACAGGGGTATTGGTCAAGTCACACGCGGCCTGAATTGCAACCTCGTGGGCCCTCCTGGACCCCTGGAGCATCACCAAACCCACTTCGAGCACGATTCGCCGGGATATGCATGGGACATGAACCCCATCCTCGGGATACGGTTGATGCGATGCTCTCAAGGACCTAGTGACTCAGGCCGTATCATGACCAGGCTACACAACTTTGGTGCTGGACCGGGAGTTCTGCCGCTCGAGGTGATTAAGGCGTGCAAAAAGAACCTCGAGGAGCTAGGTTCGAGTGGCCTCGGGCTGATGGAGACATCGCACAGAAGCCCGGTCTTCCAGGCAATCGTGGATGAGGCCGATGCGCGCCTTAGACGATTATTGCGAATTCCGGACGAGTACTCGGTGCTGTTTCTCCAAGGGGGGGCGTCCCTTCAATTCCACATGTCCGCGCTCAATCTTCTCGACCTAGGGGAGCATGCAGAGATAATCATCACCGGGACCTGGTCCCAGAAGGCCTACTCAGAGATCGGTAAGTTGGGGGGGGTTCGAGCCATATGGGATGGGGCGGAAGAGGGGTTCAACAGGGTCCCGGATCATTCGGAGTACTCTGTCAGCGAGGACGCGGCCTACATCCACTATACATCCAACAACACGATCTATGGGACGCAGTTCCACGAAATGCCGGACTCCGGGGGGAGGCCGGTGGTGGTTGACGCCAGTTCCGACATCACCGGGGCCCGTCTGGACGTCTCGGCGCATGACGTTGTCTACGCGGGCGCCCAGAAGAATCTCGGGCCAAGCGGTGTGACCGTGGTCATACTCTCGCCATGGGCTCTGAAGAAGGGTCGCGAGGGGCTACCCTCTATGCTGGACTACAAGGTCCATGAGTCGAAGGGAAGCCTGTTCAACACCCCGAACACATACGGGATTTTCGTCCTGAAGGAGGTACTGGGTTGGATCGAGAGGGAGGGGGGCGTTCAAGCAGCCATAGATCGGAATGCCGCCAAGGCGTCCCTGTTGTATGGCCGCCTTGATTCCTCGGATTTCTGGGCGCCGCATGCCCTGAAGTCCTCGAGGTCCGTCATGAATGCCACCTGGAGGATATCAGACCATGGTCTAGAGGCCGCCTTCCTCGAAGGGGCCGAGGAGAGGGGGCTAATGGGCCTAAAGGGGCACAGGAGCGTAGGGGGGATCCGCGCCAGCATGTACAATGCGCTGGAGCTTTCCAGCGTGGAGGCCCTCGTGGCATGGATGGCCGAGTTCGAGTCCATGCACTCCTGACGGCTGATTCAAGCCACATGACTCCCGCGAGGGGGCATGGAGGGAGACGCACGGATAGCCCTCCTCGATCTGACTCTTCTGGATAGAGAGGCTAGTGAGTCGGATCTCGAACATCTGGTTGAGCGTGCCAACAAGCATCTTCCCGCTGCTATTTGCGTCTTCTCTGAACAACTGGACGGGCTACGGGATATACTCGACACTAGAATAAAATTGGCTTGCGTGGCAGGTGGCTTCCCCACGGGTACACGTGATTCGACCGCTCTGTCCGAAGAAATTCGAGCGGCTCGCGATTCGGGGGCGGATGAGATAGACGTGGTGCTGGAACCCGGAATGGGGCTTGAGGACTCGATGTTGCTGATGGACTCAGCCAGAAGAGCCTCGGAGGGACTAACCCTGAAAGTGATACTCGAAACCCCTCTCCTTGACGAGAGATCGGCCATGGGCGCAGCCAGGATCGCCTTGATGGGCGGGGCCGATTTCGTCAAATCGTGCACCGGGAGGAGGGGCGCTTGTTCCATTGAGGCGGCCGGCTGGCTGGCGAGGGAGGTCCATCGTCACCAGACAGTCACCGGTGAATTGCGGGGGGTCAAGCTGTCAGGCGGCATACGGACCAGCGAGGATCTAGAGGCGCTACTTTCTGCCGTGACCGGGGAAGGGCTGTCCGTGACAGACAGTCGGTATCTTCGTATCGGCGCATCCTCGCTGCTGGATTCCCTGCTGGGCGACTGAGCTCGAGAATGCGATCGCAGTGCTGTGGAATCAGGCTACATCTGAATCACAGAGGAGATCGTCTCCGGGCTGAAGAGGAAGACGAGCAGCACCGTTCCAGCGAATATCATCATCCAAGATCCGATGACCTTGATCCACTGTGTCAGGGGATTTATCCTGGATGCGAACGCCGCATTGCCGTAGCCCACCAAAGATACGATGATCACCATGAGCAATATCAGGCCAAGCGCAAGGCCCAGCAGCCCCGTGAACACAGCCTCGACGCCCATCGTCCCCAGGAAGACAACGAACGGCAGCACTGCAATTGCGGTGCAATCGATGCTCGCAGCCGCGTATCCGACGCCATAGAGGAATGTGTTTGCCTCAGCAGAGCGTTTTTTCGATCCCTCGGTTGGCCTGTCTATGGCTCTTTGGACGAAGGAGAAGAGGTTGCTTGTCCAGCCCATCAGATTGAGCAAGCCGAGAGCCGCGAGGCTGAACGCGACGAAGATAGCGATTATCCGTATCATCCCGCTGAGGGCGAACGCTCGCCCCATTATCGCCGCGACTATGCCGATTACCAGGAAGAACGAGACCATGCCGAATCCGCTCATGAGCCCGAGAATCGGGGGCTTTATCCTCCGAGATTCGCGTGAGTCCATCGAAGCCTCAGAAGCCATCAGAGTCATCTGGAATGTGACGAAACTTGGCAGGACGGGGAATGCGCAGGGGGAGAAGAAGACCAGGATAGATAGGAAGACCCCCAAAGCGAAAATTGCAGATCCTGAGGATTTCTCCTCGGCGATGCCGATCGTCCTCAGAGATTCTATCTCGAACTGATTTCCCGTCAAAGCCGTCTCCACAGCGGAGTCGAAGGACGACCAGCCGTCAGTGGGCGTCCCGGTATTCTCCCTTGCAATGATGTATCCCTCGTGATCGATGACGAGAACTGCGGGTATCAATCCAGTTCCGCCAGCCGTCAGGAGCCGGACGGGATCGGAAAGCGTCCCATTCTCAAGAATGGCTGCATGGACGCTCCCAAGGCCAGTCGGGAATCCTGGTACCTTGTAGCCCCCCTCTGATGTGTTGAGGTATTCCAAGCTCTCATCATACCAAGCCCCATACGCAATCACATGCAATTCTCTGGCCGATTCCATCTCTTCCCAACGGGGGATTTCATCCTCCAGATGGTGCTGGACCGCATGGCAATTGGTGCAGTCATGCGCCATCAGATCAATGATCAGGACTCCGCCTCTGAGAAGAGAGGTGTTGATCCTGCCCTCCTCGTCCATTATCTCTGATTCTATCCCATCACGCTGCAGGGAGTCGAACAGAATCACGGGTATCGGCTCAATCTCCCCGCCTTCCCCTATGCGATCGCCAGCGATATCGAAGGCGCTCAAAGCCAAGGCGGATATGCCTACGAACATCAACCCGGCTATCACGGCAGCGGCCCATGTCTGCCGTTGCCTCAGTACCGACATGTCCAGTCGCATTCGTACCTGTGCTCGGAGATGGCGTATTTCACATGCTTGGAAGTCTGATACAATTCCACTAGCCTTAATCGGAAGTCGCGGCAGGAGACGGCCACAGGGCTCGTGGTCTAGGGGTTATGACGTCGCCTTCACATGGCGAAGATCGCAGGTTCAATTCCTGCCGAGCCCACCATCGTTCTCAATTATGATTCGTGATCTTGCGCGCCATGTACTCTGTTTCCACGAGGAGTTCTCCAGAAAGTCAAAAGATCTCTTCTGTGGCATTTCTGTGCGTGTATATGTTGATTAAAACCTCGGCTATATCTTGAGTGTAGGCTAATATTCGCCTCAGAGATTCTGAAAGTTTATCCATAAAAAGTGCGTCTACCGACTCCAATTCAGATTCCCAGAGGCTTGCCTCATACTCTTTCAGTTCCGCTATTGCGGCCCTTACGTTCGACTTTGCTTCATGGATTTCATTCACATCTCTGTCACGTAGATTTGAAATCAATAATTTGATTGCTGAGTGCCATACTGGGATGATGTTTATTGGTAGTTTTTGTAAAGATAGATTTGAAGGAACTTCTTGATCGACGCACAATCTGCTGAGTAGGAAGCAATGATCTCCGATACGCTCTAAATTTTTGACAATATTAGAGAGTTCAGACGCTTCCCATCTGGTTGTTCCAAAGCTCGATTCTATCGAAGCGGATTCAAGGATTTGACCAACTTGCCTCTCCAATAACAATCTCAGTGCATCGACTTCCTTCTCTCTTTCCTCGCTATCTTCGAAGGATGAAGAATCGTTCCGAAGAAGAACCTCAGTGACATCTCTAATCTGACTTGAAACTAGTAGATACATTCTATTCAAGCTAGAGTACAATGGCATTTCCGAGGTGTTGATCAATGTAACTAATTGAACAGAATATTCAGATTCTTCGGATATCTCAATCCCCCTAGTGGTCTGTGTGAATTTCCGTATCTGCCTCCTATCGTTTCTCCGAATACCGCTACTCCTAGAAACTAAGATATTGTGCGCACCAGAAATATATGCTCCAACGAGATGATCAAAAAGAAACTCGACTTTGATTTCATCGATGTTTATCTCGATCTTTCTTCTCTTCCTAACATTGGTTGTTTCTGCATTTAATCTCAAACTCCCAGAGGGGCGCCACTCTATCTTGATCCTATCTTTTGCACTGAGTCCGTGTTCTGTGACCCATTTTCTAGGCAGGCTGACGATGTAAGTCGAACCGCCAGTTACCTGTAATTTTCTGATTTCTGACCTATCAGAGGATTCAATACTCATCAAATACAGCCAAATTAATCCTCAATATATACTTTTCATCATCATTCAGTCTATTGTTTTCTTAAATTAATATATATTCTATATATTTCTAAAGTTATAACCCCTCAATAGTTGCGAGGCATCATATGGAAATCACAGGAATAATGTGGATAGTATTGCTTCTATCTCTGTTAGTATGTGCCTACATGGCATGGAATATCGGTGCAAACGACGTCGCAAATGCGATGGGGACATCCGTCGGGTCAAAGGCTCTGACGCTTAAGCAAGCCGTGATCGTGGCAGCGATTTTCGAATTCGCTGGTGCCTTCTTCGCGGGCGACGCTGTCACAGACACGGTCAGGAAGGGGATTCTTGTTGTCGATTTCGAAACCGTCACCGAGGTCTTTGCCAACGACCTGATGTACGGATTCATCTCAGCTATGATGGCGGCAGCGGTATGGCTCACCGTCGCCACGAGGCTGGGCTTGCCTGTCTCGACGACGCACAGCATCATCGGAGGCATCATCGGGGTCGGCCTGGTCCTCGAGGTGCAGCACCAGACGGACCTCATCGATTGGGAGGTCGTGAGGAAAGTGGTGATGTCCTGGGTCGCAAGCCCCTTGCTGGGCGGCATCATAGCGTTCCTGTCCTTCTGGATAGTCCGCGAGACCATCCTCGAATCCAAGAATCCCGAGGAACGCTCGATGTGGCTGGCCCCGATCCTCGCTTTCCCGACGTTCTTCGTACTCGGGCTGGCTCTTCAGTTCAAGGCGTTGAAGGGGCTCTTTAGCAGGCTGGACGATGCAGGGACGCTCGACAAGGCGTCATGGCTGGGAGTCAGTGAGGGCGGATCGTTCAACCCATTCACGCACTACTGCCCCGATGGGGTCAATCTCGTTGATCACCCCGAGTGCGTGGATGCGATCTACCAGGGCGCCTGGTTCCCCATCAATTCCCTGCTTCTCGCAGGCGCCATCGGAGCCATAGCCTCCCTCACCCTGTTCATGGTCCTGAAGAGGATCGACATCAAGGAAGAGCGGAATGGATTCATGGGCGTCGAAAGGATCTTCGTTTGGCTTCAGATAATCACCGCGGCCTATGTCGCCTTCGCTCATGGGGCCAATGATCGGTCGAATGCAATCGGGCCCATGGCTGCTGTCTACCAGATCCTGGAGTCCGGTGGCGAGCTGACTGCGGAAGCAGCGGTTCCAGTGTGGCTGGTACTGCTCGGAAGCGCTGGGATTGCGATAGGCGTAATGACGTGGGGCTGGAGGGTCATGGACACGATCGGTAAGAAAATCACCGACATCACCCCGACAAGGGGTTTTGCAGCGGAATTCGGAGCCGCAACCACGATTCTGATATTCTCGATGCCGTTCCTCGCAGTCCCCGTTTCCACCACCCACACATTGGTCGGCGCTGTTGTCGGCGTCGGCTTGGCAGGCGGTGCGAAAGCCGTTGACTTCAGGGTGTTCGGGAAGATCTTCGCGTCGTGGGTAGCGAGCATACCCGCTGCTGGTTTCGGCTCAGTGGTGATATTCGTGGCCGTCGCATCCGACCCGGTCCATCTGATTGTTGTACTACCGATCGCCTTCGCGGCTGTGGTCTACGTGATGTGGGCCACGAGGGATGGTGAAATCTACGTCGAGGACGCACTCTCCGATGCAAGTGGCTCAGACGGCAGTGCCCCGACGCACTTCGAGCTTTTGCACACCCATGCATTGGCGGTTGAGGAGACTGTGGCGCACATGCTGGACGCTGTGAACAAAGCAGCGGACGGGAAAGACCCCAAGAAGGAAATTGAGGCCACTGTGGAGGCGGAGCTCCGGGCAGACGTGATCAAGAATGATCTCAGAAAGAGGATAGGGTCGGGCCAGATGTCCGTGCTCCAGGGCCGAGACGCCATGCTCGAGATGGTTTCCAAGCAGGATAGGATCGCGGACTATGCACAAAACGTCGCCGAGCAGCTGTCATTCAGGGAGCTCTTCGGCGACAAGAAGGCGCGGGCGATGCTGAAGGAGATGGCTGAGGCCGTCTCCAATACTGCCTCGTTGTACGAGGACACTATTTCCCAACTGAAGACTGTGGCCCTATCTGGATACACCAAGGCAGGCAGGCAGCGCCTCAGTGACCTGATCGATGCGGTGAACCTTGCAGAGCACCAGGCAGACGTGGTTGAGAGCAAGGCTGCTGCATACGTGTTCAGCAACGGGGAGGAAGAGTCCCTGGCAGCGGTGCACATGTACAGGGTGCTTCAGCGCTTGGATGACGTGGCAAATGCATGCGAGAAGGCAGCGAATGCCCTGCTCTCCATAGTATACGATTAATCGGTCCAGCCGTATTCTCTGGCGAATTGGTTCGGCCCTAGGTCATTGATCTCAGAGAGTGTTTTCTGCAGGGCCAACCAAAAGACATGGGCGAATATTATCCCTGTCACCAAGTCGAACAGGAAGTGTTGTTTTGTTGTTAAGATGCTTATTGAAAGCAGTATCCATTCAACCCATAAGATAACTAGAAAAATGTTCCAAGCGATTGGAGACGTACTCCTTTTTCTGAGTGCCCAAACGGTCATTGCCCTAGCCAAGAGGTATGAGTGGACTATGTGTAAACTTGGCCACGCATTCCACGGGTTATCCGACATATGGATGAAGTCAAACAAATAAGTCTCCCAACCATTCATAGAATCCCAGTTTATTTGGTCTCTGAGATCAATCTCTGCTGGCAAAACAACGAATATGACGCAACATAACAGGGTCGCCATAATCAGGCCTTGCATGAAAACAACTAGCTCACAGTAACCACGATCGTTTTTTGGACAGACTAGGAGAACTGCTGGATAGAAAGCATACAACAATGTATATGGTAAAATTGTCCAAGCCAAGACAGGGATTTGTCTGTCAATAGATAACTCCGGATCAAAGACGGTAGTAAGATAGGCGTTTGCGATATTGTTTGTCAAAAAATAAGGAACTGCGACAAAAATTGCTCCTATGAGAAATACTTCGATGATCAGTTGATTTCCTCTGAACCCGCTTCGCCTATTCCAAACAGGTGACCAAAATCTTCCCCATGGTCTGAACCTAAGCATGCAATCCCCTAGAGAGTCGGGAATTTTAAGTGAGCACTACTTTGAATGTCAATTAATTGTCTTGGATGTGGTTCGGCATGTCGAGAACCCTGTCAGCGAACATCAGTGCTTCATCCCGGTTGTGAGTAACTAGAATCGCTGGGCAATCACGTCCCTTCAGAACAGATCTTACGTCCATCAAGAGCTTCTCCGATAGATCTTTGTCTAGCGCGCTGAAAGGTTCGTCTAACAATAGGACCGTGGGTTTAGCGAGAAGAGCTCGCGCAAGAGCCAATCTTTGTCCTTCTCCTCCAGATAAATTCTCGACGGATCGCTCTTCAAAACCTGAAAGACCAACTTCCTGAAGAGCCTCTTTGTGACCTGATTTCGAGGCTAGAGAAAGATTACCAGAAACTGAAAGATGGGGATACAGGACCGGGTTTTGAAAAATCATGCCTATCCCTCTATTTTCTGGTAAAGTCTTACTGATATCAGTTCCATTCAATGTAATGGATCCATCATCGAGCATGTCCAATCCGCAGATGCACCTGAGAAGGGTGGTTTTTCCACAACCGGATGGGCCTAGTACAGCGAGAATTTCTCCTCGTTCCAATGTAATATCAAGTCCTCTGAACAATGTCTTTGAGTAAGACTTCTCCATTTTACTGCAAATCAGCATTAGAACATCCCTCCTTCGCGATTATTTCGAAATTTTTCTGCGATCATGAACAAGATCAGTGTCATCACCATCAGTACAGATGCTATCGCATTAGAAGCGGGTGCTGCAAATGGATCTTTCATTGGTTTTCCCCTCCATGAGTCAATGAGAAGTGGCAAGGTTATCCAATCTGTATTTCTAGCTACAACGAAAGATGCGCCGAATTCGCCAAGGGACATTGCCAATATGAATACGGATGAAATGACCATCGGGCCTTTAAGAAGAGGTAATTTAATTTTCAGGAGTCTATCAATCGGCTTGACTCCGAGTACTTTCGCGGTCTCATCGAATTTTCTATCGTACGAACGCAACGCTGGGAGCATAATTCTGACAACAAATGGTGTCGTTAGCATGATATGGGCAAGCGCGGGCAACGCCCAAAACTGATATGCAGCGGATGGATTAATTTTGATTATACCAATTAGAACCCCTAAACCTATCATTGCGGCGCTCAACGCAAACGGGAGCATTGTGAAAACGTCCAGAAGCCTCCCTAATCTGGGTTTTATTTTCTCCAGATCGTAGATACTCATAGCCATTGTAGAACCCAATGGAAGAGCTATCAAGAGGGTAAAAAAAGCATATCCGAGAGAATTGAATATCCCATCTGTAAGAGGAGGAAATGAAAAGCCCCCGTTAACCGCAGCCTGCCATCCTCCGAAGCCCCAGGTGAAGTCACCCATCATTGGGTCGGAATTCCGAATTCTGAAGGATCCAACCAAAACAGAGATCAAAGGAGCTAATGCGAATAATAGTGCGGGAATCAAAATAAATAGGCCATAGAGATTTGTCCGTTTGGAGTGTTCAGGACGTGAGTGTGTCAAAATAGCCCTGTGTTTATGTTGAATGACTGAGGCCAACCAGAGAGATACCAATAGGATTGAGAACTGAATCATAGAAGCCCCTAATACGATATCTGAGCTTGACTCCATATACCCAACAATACCTGCGGAGGAGGAAACATCGGCCATCATGCTTTCTAGTGTGTTGTTCCCAACTGTTATCCATTTTACCAAGGCAAAAGAAGTAAATGAAAATACGAATGTCATGCTAGCAGCAGCCACAACCGAGGGCATAAGCAGAGGCAGCCAAAGATTCTTGATCCTGGATAGCCTAGTCCTACCATTTGGTAATAACCTCAACTGCTCTTCCAATACCGGGTCCATAGACGATAACAGGGGCTCGCAGAATCGTATGAACAACGCCATGTTGAACCAGGCGTGAGAAAGCACAAGAGTCCACCACCAAGTTGATTCATTTGTCCTGATATTTATTCCATGGGCCCCTACAATGGATAGAATTCCCATCGCAGCAATGATTGACGGAATTACAAATGGTAATGTCAAAATCGATCTATACAAGGCCTCTCGTCTCCATTTGTATCTGCCTAGGGCCCAAGCAATTGGAAGGCCGATAACAATAGTGGCGATGGTTGAAGCAATGGCTTGTACGATAGTAAAGTTGGTGACACCTGCAGAGATAAAATTTTGAGAGAGGGAATTTACCCACAATTCAGGATTGAATCCCGCTACACTGACGAGTCTGTGAATGGCCAATGTGATTGGCACTAGTATAATTGCTGAGTAAGTAACAATACTACAGGTTCCGATGAATCTTCTCAACTTATTCACCCGAGGTAACTGCGGAATTCCACTCCTGCAGCCATGTTTCCATATTTTCTCGAATCGCATCATTAGACACTGAAGAGGGTTCTCCGGGAATTAGAGAGTGGTGTCTGTAACCGTTATCTGTAGGTAAATCTTCATCCGCCAAAACTGAGTACATTAGGTTCTCAATGGGCATCTTTGAGTTAACTTCTGGTGAGATTAGGTATTGTATGAATTGATGTGCGTAATCTGAATTTCCACCGCGGACGGCAGCAGCATATTCTACCTGGAAGAAGGACGTCTTCGGTAAATCCAGGGCGGAGGACTTGGTCGAATTCTCCCCATAAAATGCTTCAACTCCGGGTGAATGACAGTACGATACAGTCATGTGAGCATCCCCCACATGTCCCTCATTCCAAACACCGTACCCCCCGCTGTAGTGGGTCTCATACGCTTCAGTCCAACCAGAGGTGATGATTGCATCATTTTCGGCCATTGCTGACCACCAATCTTTGAATTCGGTCATATTTTGGCTCCAATCGAAGTAGTCCAGTGTAGCTAGCATGAAAGCTCGTCCCGGGCTGCTTGATACTGGTGATGGAAATGCCACTTTTCCATTCCATTCCGGCTCAGTTAGATCCCACAAACTCGTTGGCAAACTTAGATTCTCGCCGTCCACTACACTTGTATCGTAATTTAGGCAGATGTAACCCATGTCGAAAGGAGTTGCCAAGGGCCCATCATATGGGTCTAGTGGACTCATGCCGCTATTTGATTGGGAGTCTTGCATCATTGTTTTATCGGCGCTTATTTCAGTCAGTAAATCAAATTCTATGGCAGTTGGGAGGTAAGTGTTGTCTAGACCTATGGCTAGATCTACGTTGGAATTCCCTTTATTTTGGATGAGATAATCTAGTACAGACCCTGCATCATCTAATTTCAGCATTCTTACAGCCAGCCCAGAGTCATTCTCGAATGTGCTTATCATCTCGTCAGTAAGAGCGTAAACATCGTAAGTGACTATGACTATTTCGCCGTCATCCAAGCTTTCATTTGGATCGCTATCATCTGCACTTAGGCACCCGGAAAATGGAGTCAAAGTGATTATTAATGCTAGGCTAAGTATTTTCAAACTGAGTTTTAATTTCGTTTTGGTTTTATTCTGGTTCATGATTCTCCCTCCGCTGGCATTACCCAGATCAGGTCAATGGGTCGTCGCTCAGAAAGCGACCTCTCAGCACTAAGCTCCCCTATACCGTGTGGGGCATACCTTGATTTTCAATCTTAGTTTTATATTGCCATAATTATGAGTGTTCTTGTTGGATTATTTTTGCCTGATTTTTATTAGGACCACTCGTCTGGATCGTCCTTCTTGGCCTTCTTCCATTCCCTATAGCATGGCTTGCAAACAGACAGCCTTCTTCCGTCGGATGCGAGTCCATCCTCCCCCCACACATCTGCTGCTCTATCAAATGCCAGTCTTCGACCACCCATCGACTTGTCGGCCCAATTCTTGCAGCCCTTTACGTCACAGGGGGTCACACCCTTATTGTCGTCGCCTGAGTCTTCTTTGGCCGGTCTTGCAGCATCGGCTGCATGTTTCAGTTTCTTGGCCCGCGACTTGAATCCCATATTGCCGCCTCGGGGTTACATGATTAGAAATTTCCCAAATCAAACGGATGATCGAACATGCCGCTCGGCCTCGAGAGTGTTGATCTTCTATCTGGGCCGATCCCCACACATTGAACCTCGATACCGGATAATTCTTCTATCCGTTTGACGATTGATGCTGCAGCCTCAGGAAGAGCCCCCAACCAAGATTTATCCTCATGAGCTTTCTGTGCCAATGCAAGCCAGTCATCTTCGCTTATTGCCTCAAATCCCGGATGTGTCTCGTAAACTGGTGTGCAACGTGCTACATCCTCGGCTCGGGCTGGTAACATGGTGATGGGGCGCCCGTCCAGTTTGTAACCAATGCAAATCTTGATTTCTTCTAATCCGGCTAGAACGTCGAGTTTAGTGAGGACGAGCCCCGAGAATCCATTCACCCTGTTTGCTTCCATCAGGGCAGGCATGTCCAGCCACCCTGTCCTTCTCGGCCTGCCAGTAGTTGTGCCGAATTCATGACCGACTTTTGCGAGATGTTGCCCAGATAGGTCTTCAGGGGGTATCTCTGTTGGAAATGGCCCGTTTCCAACACGGGTTGTGTATGCCTTGGTTACCCCGAGGCACTGGCCTATGTGTCCGGGGTGTATGCCTGCCCCATGTGAAGCATTTGCCCTGGATGTGACGGAGGATGTTACGAAAGGATATGTGCCCTGGTCGATGTCAAGCATCGCCCCTTGTGCTCCCTCGAGGAGTACTTGCTCGCCATTTCTGAGTGCTATGTCCAACATATGTCCTGTTGGCGCGATAGCGGTTCGGTATCTGTCTAATATCCATCTCAAATCATTCTCAAGGTCTTGCTCAGATATCGTTTGATCGATGCCAATCGCAGCAAGTTGCGAGGACATTCTGGAAGCGGATGTGCTAAGCATTTGGCTATTTTCGAGTATTGCTTCCAAGTCTGCGAAGCGGATGCCTACCCGCTCTATCCGGTCCCTGTAAGCAGGACCTATGCCTCTTCCAGTCGTTCCCACGACTTTGTCTGCAGAGTCATACAGCCTGTGGAACGGGAGAATGATCGAGGCGCGCTCGGATATGAATAGCCTGGATCCCTCTGGTTCCTCTCCGGTGAGGGCCTTCCATGAATCGAGTTCCTTCTCCAAAACCCATGGATCGATTACCATCCCGTCCCCCAGAACAAGATTACAATGAGGAGTAGGGAGGCCGGATGGTATCTGATGTAACTTCAGGGTCGTATCCCCTATGACAATGGTGTGGCCTGCGTTATTGCCTCCCTGAAAACGGACTGTCCACCCGTATCTGGGGGCTAATTGATCGATTGCCTTGCCCTTTCCTTCATCGCCCCACTGGGCTCCAAGAATAACTGTTGCTGGCACCGTACCACTCACCTTTGACGAGGGTGTATGAACTCATTGGTCGGGGTATTAACGGCATTCAACCTCATCGGCTCTTTTGGGAATGGATTATGAAGGGGGGTTGGGTGGCTCGCCTCCATGGCACAGCGATTCCCCGAGGCAGAGAAGCGGCTTCTAAGGAAGTTGGTCTGCATGCGTTGCTCGGCCACACACCAAGGATACCGCGTCAAGGTGTGTAGGAAGTGCGGGTATACCGGCCTGCGGCAGAAGGCTGTAGAAAGAAGGGCGAGCTGAGTTGCTCCTAGCCCATGCAATGACTGGATTCGCACTATCCCTCTCACTTATTTTGGCCATAGGTGCGCAGAATGCATTCGTGCTAAGACAAGGTCTTTCCGGCAAGCACGTCCTACTTGTGTGTTCAATCTGTTCGATTTCCGATGCTATACTAATCATACTCGGTGTCTTCGTCGTGGGCGAGTTGGTTTCACAGAGTGGCAACACGAGCATTCTCGAGATTGCGGCGGTGACTTTCTTGGTAGCATATGCATTGACTCGATTCCGATCTGCTTTTGCGGGTTCTAACGGCTTGGACATGAAATCCCCAGATCATTCGGAATCCACATTCAAGATTTTTGCCCTCACAATGGGATTCACTTGGCTTAATCCTCACGTGTACCTGGATACTCTGCTGCTAATCGGCGGGGGCGCAGCTGGATTGGAAGCCGAGCAGCGTGTAGCGTTTGCAGTCGGGGCTGCGCTTGCATCATTCGTATTCTTCTTCTCATTGGGATTCGGGGCCCGTTCGATTTCACATAGGGTATCGGACCCCAGAACTTGGCGATGGATCGATACCGGAGTCGGGATCACCATGCTATTGGTGGCAACGAGCATATGGCTCGGATGACTACCCGCGACGAACTTCGTTCAGTAGTGTCTCAAGAGTTGTCTGAATTTGGAGGCACAGTGGCCCGTAGTGTATAGGCAAGTTGGCATCATTGAATATTTCATCCAGCATAGAGGCAGTCATACCAAGACGCACGTCCATGTCCTTCAATTCGTTGAGCAGCCACTTATCCACGGCATCTTTGACTGAGTTTCGTATGTTCCTCGGAACTTGTGTATCTTCGAGCTGTCCGAGTACTGTGGCTATTTGCTGAATCTTAGTCTCGATGTCCGTCATAAGGCTCACCACGCAGCCGTCCCACCAAGGGACTTGGCTTAATCTCATCCCCTGATTCCATCTGAATTCCAACTAGCCCATGGCATGTTTGTATTTGCCCGCGCGACGCATGAGCCATCGCCGGACATTCCGATCAAACCGATCTCCGTGGATTCGTCAAAACGTGTTTTGATCGCCTTCTCGAAAGCATGCTCCATGGACATGCCATCTCGTGAAATCCACCCGTGGACCCTATGGGAGAGCATCTCCCGAGTTATCGCTTCGCCTATCCCTGTTGCAGCGACAGCGACATCAGACTCGGCCCAGAAACCGCAGCCAGGAAGGGGGACATCTCCGATACGCCCCGGAGGCATTTCACTACAGCCTCCTGTGCTGGTTGCTGTAGCCATGACTCCTTCGGAATCCATGGCTATTACACCCACAGTGTCGCCTGAAGTGGTCTTTCCAGGTGGTCTCGGGGTTACGGCTGATCTCGGTATACCTCTCTGATCGGCCCACTCCCTAGCGCCGATTCCCCCTAGGCCATTTATCTCCTCATCAAGAAGAGCTTCTGCCACCCTTATTGGATTCGGAGTCTCTGGCATGGAGGCTACGAAGCCCAATCGGCCATCGCTGACATGAATGGACGCGTCGACCAACACCGACCCGTCCAGCCTGGTCACGCTTCCTGTTCCTGCGTTGAATGCGGGATCATTTTCCAGGATGACGCATGCTTCAACTGCAGCGTCGACGGCGCAGGCATCTGATTCGAGAAGTGATGAGCCCTGTTGAATCGCCTTCTCCACATTCGATTTCTTCCGAGGGTCCGCACCAGCGCCTCCGTGGGCGATTATGGCCAATTTAGTCATCGCTAGCCGCCTCCGAATCTGTACTGGAGTTCTTGATTCCAAGTTGAATCAGAACCGACATGATGGCAATTAGTCCTGCTACCCTGAAAACTGTATGGTATGTCCACAGACCTGTTCCATCGACTGTCTCAGCCCAGATAAATGCTGCAAAAACAGGACCGACGATTCGAGATAATGCGCCGAATCCTTCCTGAGCCCCCATCGCCCTCCCAAGTTCAATCCCGTGTATTTCAGCCGCCGAGGCGAGCAGGGTTGACTGGGTTGGCCCGAATAGCCCGTGGCCCGCGGAGATCAATACGATGACAAAGACGCCGACGGCTTGTGTTTCCGTTGTGATATATGGGATCCAACCCAAACCAATTGCAGCCATTATGATGCCCGCCACCATCAGGGCACGGGAGTCGTACCTCTTTGAAAGGGGCCTTATCAGCCAACCTTGTACGATGACACCGATCAAGCCCACAACTGCGAAGATGTAGCCGTTCCTCATCTCATCGAATCCGAGGCCTCCGTTATCTACTGGCATCGCAGTGAACAGAATCAGAGTAGCATGCATCATCGTTATTGCCAATAGGAAAGAGGCGTTGACCAAAATCAGACGTCCCACAGCAGGTGAAAGATCTCTGACGCCGATCAGACTTGAAAGGACTCTTCGTAACCCGTCTGACTCGGCCTGGACTTTTCTTTCCGATTCCGGGAGGCTCTCGGGAAGCATACGACTAGCCAGTATCAGTGAGGCGAAAGAAAGAGTTCCTGCGAATAGGCAAGGCAGGAAGTATGGGTGGGCGACCCACCAATCAGTTGCAAATGGTCCGCCGAATACCTCTGCTGGATCTGTTAGCACTCCGCCCAGGAATGGGCCGATCATGAATCCGAGTCCGAAGGCGGCTCCGATCATGCCCATTCGGCCTGGAAGCTGTTCTCTGTCGCTGATGTCTCCGACGTATGCCTTAGTCACAGCTATATTCCCGTTTCCAGCGCCTGCCAGAAAGCGAGCGATCAATGCCATCCATAATGTCGAAGCCAGGCCGAAGGCGATTAGAAAAACTGTGTTAGAGGCTAGGCCGAACATCAGTACAGGACGTCTTCCGAATCTGTCAGAAAGCGACCCGAGGAGCGGAGTGAACAGGAATTGTCCGAGTGTGTAGGAAGCAAGCACGATGCCGACCCACCGGTCACGGGCGCCTATGTCGGAGAACCCGTCGCCTGTCGCCAGGTCTTGTACAAAGTAAGTCAGAAAGGGTATCACGAGGGTGAATCCGATCATATCGATCAGGACCACTAGGAAGAGCACCGTAAGAGGTGCTGCGCCACTCGGCCTTACCATCAACGACAAGAAGGGTAGATGGGTCTTCAACTTGAGTGTGCTTTACTCTCAAGCGGGTGTTGAATCGGATACTGAAGAGAACGTGTCGATAACCTTGGCTAGTCTCTCAACGAGGCTGATCTTTTCTTGCTCTCCGACGAGGGCGTGTTTTAGAACTTCATCTAGGCTGTCAACGGATACGATCTCGACCATTGACTCATATTTCTCATCGATCAGAACGTCCTGAAGATTCGTCTTCGGTATTATGACCCTCTGGATCCCGGATTTGGCAGCAGCCTCTATTTTCGCAGAAACGCCACCTATTGGGAGGACTTCGCCACGAACCGATAGCGATCCGGTCATTGCAAGATTCTGATCGATCGGAACTCCTTCGAATGCCGATATTATGGCTGTAGCCATGGTAATTGATGCCGAATCGCCATCGACGTTGTGGGTACCGGGGAACTGCACGTGAAGATCATAATCCTTGATGTCCTTACCTGTCAGCTTCTTGACCACTGCGCTGATATTCGTAACTGACTCCTTAGCGAGGTCAGAGAGGCCACCTGTAGCAATAACCTGTCCACTTCTTCCCTGAGATGGCGTGACCATCGCTTCAACAGGGAGGACGACTCCGGAGAAGTCCGACAGCCCGGAATCCGCACCGAGAACTGCTAGGCCGTTTACCCTGCCTATCCTGTTGCCCCGATTGACTAGCATCGCATATTCGGATTGGCGCTCCAGGTATCTGTCTGCGATTTGCTGCTCGAGAGGCTTCGCAATTGCACGGGCCCTGGTGACGTGTACCGTGGTTGTGAGTGGGCTGCCGTCCTCAGATGCAAGATCTCCTGCTATCCTGATTAATCCCCCGAGTTCACGCAGCCTGAGGGAGAGCTTGCCCCTCCTGCCGCTTCTGCGTTGTGCTTCTTTGAGAATCATCCCGATGGCCGCGCGGTCGAAGTGGGGGATTGTTCTCCCTGAGTCCCTCTTTGCCTCGTTGCGAACTTCTTGAGCCACGAAGCGTACCAGTTTTCGTCGGTTCCTCTCTGTGTCTTTCATGTCGGTGTTGACGTATACCTCGTACCCGTATCCTCTAATTCGGCTTCTGAGTGCAGGGTGCATTTGTTGGATGCTGTCAAGATTGCCGGCGGCGACAAGTATGAAGTCACTAGGCACGGGTTCTGATTTTGTCAGCGCTCCTGAAGATCTCTCCGAGCGGCCGCTGATTGAGAGCGCCTTCTCTTGCATGGCCACAAGGAGTGCCTGTTGTTCTTCCATCCGAAGCATGCGTATCTCATCTATGTACAGAACTCCCTTGTTGGCTCTGTGTACAGCCCCGGGTTCGACACGTTCGTGAGCGGGTGTGGCCAAATCAGCACCGGACTGGAAGGGGTCATGCCTCACATCACCTAGAAGTGCGCCGGACAATGTTCCTGTTGCATCTATGAAGGGGGCCTCTTCACTACGTTCATGCTTGATCAGTAGCTTCGGAATGTTGGATTCGTCACCGGCGGTCAACCTCGTCCTAAGGAAAAAGTATCCGAAAATCAAGAGGAAGGACCCGAATATGAATGTCAGCATATCTCCCGTTTGTATAGTTGCAAGTAGCAGTGCTGCACCCACCACGAGTGCGATCAAGAGCAGCATCTGATTCGTTTTCTTCCTCTGTGCGCGAATTGCTGCCTTCCGTTCTGAGATTATTTTGTGCCCTCTTCCAGCCGGTACGGTCCTTACCTTCGGTTCATTCTCGTCTTCCACGTTGCGATAGACGAGGACGTCCTCGAGTTGTTCGAGCGGCAGGAACTCGGTCATCGATCGGGCTAGCATTGACTTACCCGTTCCCGGCTCCCCGACCATGATGACGTGGCGTCTCTGTTCTGCGGCCTTCCTTATCACGATGGAGGCAGCGTCCTGACCGATTACCTGGTCGACCAACCTCTCGGGGATCGGCACATCGACTGTGGACTCTATCGGGAGGTCGAGTACCCAGTCTTCCACAGGAGTGGTGCAAACGGGGTCTTTGTCCTCGGAAACGCCGAATGCTGAGCCTGCTTCCCAGTCTTCTAGTGGGTCTTGAACGGGGTCTTCGCCATCCATGCTGTGCCGCCTCCTCTATTCTCCCTCTGACCGGTCCTTCTTGAAGGTGCGTTACCACCCAATTCAACGTTCTCCACGCAGGTATTCTAACCCGTAGTACTGCCATTGCTCCATAGTCCATCCCTCTGGCAGTCCCTCGGGCGGCAATGGGAGGGGTGCATAGACCGGCACGGATGCAGAAGCTTGAGGCTCGCTTCGACGGCCGATGGTGATGGCGGCCGTCATCCCGATCACAATTAGGATGCCGACGATACCCGCGACCATCGGCAACAAGGATGATGGCGATTCGTTACTTGACTTTTCTTCGCCGGTTGGCTCTTGAATATCTTCAGATGGTTCTACTGCGTATGTCTTGAGCATCTCGGATTTTCTATCAAAACCCGATGAGTCGACGGCCTTTACTGACAGGCCGATGTAATCGCCAACTCTCAGCCCTACACCTTCATTGGCTTGGACTGTGAACGGGCTGAATCCGAAGGCTGTCCCCATGTCTGTGCATACCCCTGTCAAGCTGTTACATACTTGCCATCTTATCTCAACATCAGTGAGGCCGTGGTTCGTCAACTCGGTAACTGTGGTCACGGGATTCGTGGAGTAGTCCATCGTGTCGAAAGATGCGCTGATGTCTCCCTGGGCTCCTATCGTGCCCCACAACAAGGGCAGTGAGTCTACGACCTCTATCTCGATTGTGTGGGTTGTAGAGTCGCCGATGGGATCGATCGCGGTGATTGTGACTAGTTCAGTCCCGGGCTCGTCCCATTTCATCGTAATCAGGCCTGTATCGAAATCATATGTTGCAGAACCGGCATCGTACGTATCGACGTCGATCCACAACTCGCTGAATTCATGGTCTACATCCGAGACATGCGCAGGTACTGAGATTGTCGTGGTACTTCCGACCTTGGAAACCATATGCTCAATCCCATCGGTATCTATCCTCGGGGCATCATTGATGTTGTTTATGAAAAAAGTGACGGTAGTCTCGGTTTTTTGATCACCATCTGATGCGCTTACCGTCACTGTGGCTATCCCTACGAAATCCTCGTCCACCGCACTGACGGAGAGGGTATGGCCGACAATAATCGCATCGAAGAATTCCTGTGGTTCGACACTCTCCAGATTGAGATTAAGCAGAGACGGATTGGAAGGTGCGCCTTCGTCATTGGTATCTGAAAGGAATGGAGTGAGGATCAAGCTTGCAGATTCGCCTTCATCGAATGATTGTGGTGATATGGATGACCATCTTGGCGCCCCGTTCTCGATTACATTGAACAGAAGTGTGCCAGTATTGGAGTCCTCACCATCGCTTATGGTGATGAACAGGCCCTGTGGAATTGGCGAACCGGTGGAGTCGTATATTATCCGGTCGAATTCCACGGTTATTGTTCCATCATCAGGATTCCAACTTCTGAACTGTGGTGCGTTACTATCGATTTCCAAGTGTTCGATGGAAGTTTCGGCATCCCACACCAGCCCTTCTAGCGAGATAGTCTCCTGAGTCTCCACCTTCACAGCAGGAATGCCGGCATGAATGGGGTCCATCGGGGATATCACCTGCGGGATAGCGTTTCTAAGTACGAAAGCAGAATCGGTGGTTAGCCACTCGCTTGATTGGCCTCGTGCGTCGGTCCATTTGACTCTCGTATCGTAATCTCCCGTTGGGGCGTCAAGGGGGGTGAGCAGGGAATGGATCAGTTTCAGATTGCCTCCGGCGCCCATCTGGCCAACCCAATCTGTCCAATCGGACGACCAATCATTTTGCCCAGAACGGCTGTACTCAAGCTCAGCGGTCATCGTGGTGATGTCATCCACCTCATCATTTGCGATTGCTGACAATTCAAAGTCCAGAGAAGCGCCTCGGTATATTTCAGAGCCATCAACTGTCGTCGGCCTAGTTGCTATGGGGGGCATATCATATGGGACGAATATCTCGTTCATGTCATTGAAATCGACCCTGTCTGAATCGCTGCCTTCGAGCGCAGCCCTGAGAGAAGCTGCTCCGGATGCTACCGAAGATAGTACTGATGAGTCGAATGTAGACTGGTATGTGATGGTTTGACCCGGATACATGGATGGCAAGTCATGGCGCTCTATCTCTATATGATCGAGTCCATCCATGTATGAGATTACCAGTTCGACCCCATCCGGGTGGTCTTCAGCGCCATTGTTCTCAACAGTTGCAGACAGGGACACTGAATCTCCGGGTATGAGCCCGGGATGGCCCCCGTTGATTTCCGCTTCGAAGTTCGATACGCCTAAATCGACGAGTGGTCCCATATCTGGGTCGATTGCGGCGTATATCTGGTTGTATGTCGTGTGGGGGCCGTCCATCAAAGCGAAGACTGGCCAGAAATTTTCCCATTGGGAATATCCGGACGATGACCTGACGAGATTGACGGATTTGACCCACGTGTGCTCGACCGCGACATTCCTGTCAAGAGTGAGTTGCTGGAAACCCGAATTCGTGCTATCGAGAAGCCAAGACCTCCAGTTGTGATGTGGTTTGACGCCATTGTCGTATGAGTCAGCTCCGATCTTCTCCGTTACCGCAGCGTAAACATAGACATTGACAGATGATTGTGCGCCCACATACTTTGATTCAAGGGTTATAGTGACGTCATTGGTCGTAGAATCGAAAGACATTGTCAGTTTCAACTGGAAGTCATTTGAAGACGAGTCCATGCATCCTCCAGCTGAATATTCTGGGTCGTAGAAGTTTGTTCCGCCTGCTCCGACCTTGTAGCAGGCACCAGACTGCCGATCTGCGAATGAGAAGGTGGGATATCCGGATGAAGAGGCCGTAACATGGCTCATACGATTGATTGGACCATCACTTGGCCAGCCACCGGATGCTGATTCGAAGAAGGAAATATAGGTGAAGTCCTCTGGATTAGAAGTCTTCAGATTATCCAGTGACGGCGATGCACTGCTCATGCAAGGACCGCACCAATGTGCGCCGACATATTCTCCAAAAACAGTATGCCCAGGGCTTGTTGCCTCCATAATCGGTGTTGGTCTGGTGAGCTCATCGGGGGTCTCTTCATCTGCCCAATGACTCGGATTGAACAGTGAAATTAGCAGAATAAATATCAATGCGCCCGACGTAGCAAGCGGCCTGTTTTCCAACTGCATTCCGATTCGGGGATGCGTATTGAGTTATGAATGAAACCTGCCTTAGTGTATTTCACAGTTCTAACTTGAGACCGGAAGTGCTTGAACACATAACAGCGCCCGCAGCACAATGAGTGGCGAGTGGCTAGCGCTGGTGGAATCAGACGGTAGGGCCTATTTGCTTCAAAGGGGAGCAGGGGAAGTTCGCGTAAGGGGGCTAGGTCGATTCAATGTGGATGATGCACTTGGGGACGTTGTGCCCGGCGACTCTCTCGTGATTGGCCAGAAGACTCTCAGAGTTGTCAATCCGGGCCTCCCCGAAGCTAGAAGGGCCATGAAACGCAGGGCGCAAGTCATTCTTGCGAAAGATGCGGGCTACCTGATATCCAGAATGGGCATCGGCGTGGGCTCAAAAGTTCTTGAAGGCGGCCATGGATCTGCTGGACTTGCAATGCATTTAGCATCGGTGATTGGCGGTTCTGGGAAGTTAATATCTGTCGAAAACAGACCTGAGCATGCCTCAGTTGGGCGTGAGAACATGGAAACACTGAGAGAGATTCTTCCGGAGTTCCCTGAATGGCATCTTCTTGAATCGGACCTCACATCCTGTACAGAAGAAGTTTCGGCTCTCACGGAACATCTTGATGCCGTCATATTGGATCTTGCAGAACCTTGGAACGTGGTTGGTGACATTTCGAAGTTACTACGACCAGGGGGGCGGCTGGGGTGCTACTGTCCGACTAGCATACAATTGGAGAAATCGTGGGAGGCCTGCGAATCGGCTGGCCTACACATCGAATGGGCAGGGGAAGTGATAGAGCGTCGTTGGTCCAAAGCAAGTCGCGGAGGGGTTCGTCCCGGCAACCAGCCTGTAGGCCATACAGCGTTTCTCCTAATTGCTGCTGAGCAGCTCGTCGCTGAAGAGTGATTCACCCGAATAGTCTCGCTTGTACAATCATTTGACATCTCGGCCCGATACCATTCAAAACCCAGCCCCGACACGACAGGGGCATGAGAGACAGCAGCGACTGGTTGCCCACAGCATATCGTTCCCACACCATAGGGCAGGTTGTGACTGATGGCGGCGATATGGTAGGTACTCAAGTTACGCTTGCAGGTTATGCTGAATCTGTACGAGGACGCGGGGGAGTTTGCTTCGTGATGCTAAGAGATGGAACTGGTAGGATCCAAGCTTTCCTGAAGAGAGATGCTATGGACGAGTCGGTATTCGAATCGATTCAATCTTCAAGCCGAGAGTCCACGATATCAGTTACGGGAATTGTGGCTCAGAAAAGGCCCCCCAAGACTCCCGAGGGCGTCCCGGCGCCTCCTCCTGAATACGAGGTAAGCGTGTCGTCCGCAGAAATCCTGGCTCTTGCGGAAGCGCCTCTCCCTGTGGGGGTTGTTGATGACGTCAACGTGGGCCTTGACGTCAGACTAGACAATCGCCACCTCGATGTCAGGAGGGCTCATGTCAATGCGATGTTCCAGCTTCGTTCAAAGGTACTCCAATACGGAAGAGAACATCTGATCGAAGAGGGCTTCAGTGAAATGAACAGCCCGAAGATAATCGCCAGCGCGAGCGAGGGGGGGACGAATCTATTCCCCATGATGTACTTCGATACACCTGCATACCTCTCCCAGTCTCCTCAACTGTACAAGCAACTAGCGGTTCTCGGGGGGCTTGAGCGGGTCTTTGAGATAGGGCCTGCTTTCCGTGCTGAGAAACATGATACATATCGCCATCTAAATGAGTTCGTCTCCTTTGACATAGAGGCAGCATGGTGTGATGACGAGGACGTCATGGGTGTACTGGAGCGTATGATTCATTCGATATGGAGCAGGATCTCGGCTGATGACCAGGATCTTGTAGACATCATCAATACCTACAGACACACCCAGGGGCTGGAATCGGTTATCGTAGAGGTCCCTGAACTGCCATTCCCCAGAATACCTTACGACGATGCCATAAAAATCGTGAAAGAGGGCGGGGGGGATATTGAATGGGGCGACGATATAGAGAGCCACCATTGTGACCTCATTGCTTCCAAGTACCCTGGCTTCCACTTTATTCCCCGATGGCCTATGTCGATGAAACCGTTTTACATCCACCACAAGGAGGGCGAGATGGGGTCCACAGGCGGTCAACTAAGTCGTGGTTTTGATTTGAACTATGGCCGGGATGAGATGACTAGCGGTGGCCAGCGAGAGCATCGTGTGGAGGTTCTTGAGCAGAATCTTAGAGACATGGATCTTGATCCCGACGACTTCTCGTTCTACACCGATGGTTTCCGATATGGTGCACCTCCGCATGCCGGATGGGGTCTTGGAGTGGCTCGACTGCTGATGGTTCTAACCGGGGCCGGCAATGTCAGAGAAGTGGTTCTTTTCCCAAGAGATAGATCTAGAGTTACGCCATGATCAAAGAGCATGCATCTCCAGAACCGATAGTTCGACTACATCGAGAGTCTTTCGATGCGTCGCCTCCAAATCCACAGGAGGTGCGCAGCCCTCATGGAGTGCCTGTTTCCACCTTTTTGCGCAGAGACACCACCTATCCCCTGGTTTCAGACCTGGAAACCGCATATCCGGTCTTGGGGTCGTCAAATCGTTCCCTGCGCTTGCACTGAACGTCAGGAACGCCTCATCGACCACAACGCACACTGTGTGGGTTCCTCGATCTCTTGAATCGGTATTGCAACAACCATCTCTGAACCATCCGGTAAGCGGATCTTCGCTACAGGTCTTCAAAGTGGTTCCAAGGACATTGATTGAGGGGTCCACATCATGCTGATATTAACACGGGATATCAAGCCTTGCCATCACTAATGTGGGTCTCGATTATGATATGTTGGGTTCAATTTTCCTATCTTTGATGCCAAAGAGGAATCTTGAGTAACGGGAGACCCTTACAACCTCAAAGAATAACCAACAAGTGAAGACTGTGAAAGCAGTGGCTACCAATACTGCGGGCATATCTCGGAACCCCAGTTCAGATGATAGACGGAGGCCTGCAAATACAAGGGGCATGTGTACGATGTAGAATGGGTAGACCCCCTGGTTGAGATATGATAATCGCATACTATGGCGATTCAGAAGATGGGCACCCCAAGCGAACACGACAAGACACCAAAACCATGCATGGAAACTGTGAATCGCGCAGGCAGCCAATGTCATGGAATCATGAAGAATGTGTGGCTCCTCAAGCAGCCAGCCGCCATCAACATACGCAATTCCAGTGGAATGCTGTTCAAGGCGAATCCATACGAAAGCAAGGGTCCAGAGTAAGGCTAGAACAGTTATGAGAGTCCTGCGGGTCTCGAGAAAGTCGTACCATTCCTTCTTGGCAACGATGCATGTGAATCCTATTGCGAAGAATATGAAGAACCAGAACCACTCGTATGCAACTCCTATGTAACCCGGGAAGAAGGGCTTGAACACGATCTCTGATATCGTCAAAATAAGAGGCATCAACAAGAGTGGCCCGATACTGTATTTTATGGAAAACATGGCCTTTATCGCCCTCGACGGTAATCCTCCGGGGTTATTCCGAACCGAGTTGAAAACAGGGGTCAGGATCAGAGAATAGAGGAATAGATTCCACAGGAACCACAGATGGCCGAGTGCGATTAACTTTCCAAAGACGGGGATCCAAAAGGAGAGCGAACGCCAGACTATGCCGAAGAGGAAGGCTGAGGTCATTTCTGACAAGTTAAAATCGATTTCACCGGTGATCAGTTGGCCTGCGAAGCCCATTGTCCAAGCTCCAAAGAACATTGGGATTAGTAGGCGTTTGACCCTCTCCTTTAGGAAAGTCTTCCACACCCTCCTCCTGAATGCGAAAGCGGTCCCCATCCCCGAAATCATGAACAGTGCTGCAAGCCTCCATTGGTGCATCCAGTGGAGTATCATGCTCTCTATGGTGACAGACTCTGCGCTGTAGTCATTATTCGCTTCTGCAAACTCCAAACGATCTTGCTCTTCAATATCTCCGATATTCGGGTTTATTTCAGTTCCGTATGTGGACCAATACACGCCTATGGCCACATGGAAGGGTATCAATAGACCAAACAGAATGACTCTGAGCCAATCGATGTCATATCTTCTCTGACCGGTCACGATTCTCGGATGCTGGAAATTTACATTAGTAGTTTGTCACCATTGCTCACGTATGCGGTGGCTGATGTTCGTGGTGCCGGCGATCCTCTTTTTCGGATTCATACCATTTAGCATCGTATTAGAGGAGGTATTCGGCCAAGGTTTGTTTTTCTTCTGCGTGATGGTGATTTATGTGTTTTTATTCCCATTATCGCCGGTGATTGTAGGTGGCATTCTGCATGGAAGAGGAAGGCATCTGGAGATTGAAGAGGCGGGCGAACCCGAGGTAGCTGGATGGTGGGAATCTGATATGACCGAAAATGATGGGTACCAATGACTCCTCAGGAGAGTATAACATGCCACCTAGTTCGATGCCGGAATTCGCCTTTCTCCTCCTCAAAGAGCACCCCTACGGGAGGGAAATGTTGAGTCAGTTACTGTCAGAGAATTTCATCCCCTCGATAATAATATCAGAGGACTCGAGCATTGGCGACGAAGAGCGTGAGAAGTTTCTCAAGAGGATTGAGGG
>DAVB01000009.1:0-38457 GCA_002505455.1 Euryarchaeota archaeon UBA52
AACTTGAAGACCGGGATTATCGAAATCAGAGGAATCTGTCCAAGAATACCATCTTTCGCCTCCAGTCCAGAGGTCCCACCAACTGGGGTCGTCAAAATCATGGTGGAAATCGGGCGATGCACTGAATCCATAAGTTTCGAATGTACGATCATCGATGGTCACGTTGTCGGTTACAACAAGATTCCGGGAATACTCCTCGTCGTAACCACCAGACTCTATCGTACTACCGAGAAATGAGGTTACCCCTGCCAGCAGAACAGGAAGGACGATCAGCCCCGTAAGGAACCAGATCAAGGATCTGCTGCGCGTGGAGTCCTTTTGGTCGACTTGTCCCCAAACACCGTTTTGGCCGTCTACTGATACCTGATTGATTCCTCCTGTGAGCGTGTTCCCGGAACCTCCCGGGCCGCTGATTACAATCTCCTTTGGAGCATCGGAAGCAGAGTCATGAGGCGCGTCTCCCCCCCACCAATCCTCCTCCATGTTGGGAGGAGCACATTCCCGTGAATGAGGTTTGGGCCTACCCGTACATCAGGAAGGCGACGGCTAGAACGGCGTATGTTGCAAGCAGCATGGCGCCCTCCAGCCAGTTCGACTTGCCGTCTACAGCAACCGTGTTCGCAATGAGCACAGCGAGGAACGCAGACGTTGTCTCCAGAAGTCCGAATTCGAACGTCAGGGGCACGCCGACGGCCCACGATACTAAGACGATCAGTGGAGCGATGAAAACTGCAATCTGAGTGCTCGAGCCAACCGAGATCGCGAAGGAGAGGTCCATCTTGTTCTTTCCAGCTACCGTGACTGCGGTGAAGTGCTCTGCGGCGTTACCAAACAGCGGAAGAAGAATGATGCCGATGAAGAGATGTGGTATATGCAGCTCTTCAGCCGCTTCCTCGAGGGAGTGGACCAGGATTTCAGCCATGAAGGAAACCAGAATGGTTGCTACCACTAACAGTATGACTGCATCTCGTTTTTCCATGGATGGGCTTTCGTGGTGTGCTCCATCAGTCGCAAATAATGAAGCATGGGTTTTGAGTTGAAACAAAAGGAACAATCCGTATATCGAAAGAAGAATCAGCGATACGATTCTGGATAACTGAAGAACGCTATCATCGGAGGAATTGGTAGCAGATGCGTGGAATACGGTCGGGACGATGAGTGCGATTACTGCGAGTAGCAGTAGAGATGAGTTCGATCCGACCTGGACCCTGTTGAACTCTTGCTCCTGGAATTTGAGGCCCCCCCAAAGGAAGGCTAGACCCATCACAAGAAGCAGATTGCCGAGAATACTGCCTATCAGGCTTGCCTGCACGACTTTGATCATCGTCGCTTCGGTCTCTGTTCCAGAACCGGCTTGCATCGCAGCGATTACTGCGAGTAGTGCGATTATCAGTTCGGCGGCGTTTCCGAAAGTAGCATTCAGAAGTCCCCCAATTGATTCGGATGTCCTCAGGGCTATCTCTTCAGTTGCCTTTCCCATCAGGAATGCAAGCGGCATTATTGCGATCATCGAGGCGATGAACGATAGCGTTGCATCGTGCGCAATGAATGAGGCGTATATGGCGACTGGTGCTGCGAGTAGAAGGATATTGAGTCGGCTTGAGGATAAGGCGAATGAGTAGTACCATGGAACTAGTTCTGAGCTGCTGGTATTGTGCTCCATGTGTCTAGGCAGGCCTTTCACGGCATAATCGTACGCATCACGATAGCGTTGATGTGGGGGGTATACGCAGGATCATGTGTGACTGGGGCACTTAGGGTGGGTCTGACTGGCACCCCTGGAACTGGAAAGACGACTGTTGCTAAGGCTATATCTGACCTTGCAGTGACCCTGAATGTGTCTGATTTAGCCGAAGAAAAGGGATTTCTTGGGTCGTTTGAACCTGATGAAGAAGTAAAGGAGATAGATATCGAGAATCTCGTACCAGTAATTGAGGAGGAGTGGATTACGGAACCAGATGGGCTTACCATAATTGAAGGGCATCTTGCTCATCATCTCCCCTGTGATGTCGTGGTGGTTCTCAGATGTGACCCGGACATCCTCAGAGAGCGTCTAGAAAAGCGCGGATACTCGGAAAAGAAGATCAATGATAATGTCGAATGGGAGCTAATGGGGAGCATGTGGAACGAATACGAGGATACCAATGTCCCTTGGACCGAGTTTGATTGTTCAAATTCAAGTGCTTCCGATATTGTAAAGTCGATTATCGAATGGCTGGATTCAGGGATGCAGTCGACCCAATCTTCAATGGTATTGGACTGGGTGAGTCATAAGGAGGGTATCTGATGTTCGAGCAGTTCCGAGAAAAATGGTCCAAGGCAATGCACCCACTGATTATAAGGCTGGGAGATACCGACCCTAATACCCTCACTTGGACGAGTCTAATTGTATCACTTGGAGCGTTCTGGCTGGTTGCCAATGCTGGAATAGACGGTGAAGGCGCTTTGATGATAGTCGGTGCAGTCATTCTAATCGGTATTGCTGGTGTGCTAGATGCTCTGGACGGGGACCTTGCACGACACCAGGGTACATCTGGGCCATATGGGGATTTCTTGGATCATACCATTGACAGAGTTGTAGATATCGGACTTATCGTAGCTATTGGATTCAATTCCGAGTTCGGCGTTGATCTTTCCCTAGCACTCGGGGCTGCACTCCTGACCCTCATGGGGTCTTACATGGGCACACAGGCACAATCGGTAGGTCTTGGGAGAATCTATGGAGGATTCTCAAGGGCAGATAGGATGGTAATCACAGTTTTAGGCATGATATTGGCGAGTCTTCAGGCTGCAGGGATTTTTGCTCTGACAATTACAATCACAGGTGACTTCGGTAGTTTCCTCGTATTGGGCCTTGAAGAGATGAATGGATTTGGCATAGCGGTTGTTTTCTCCGCGTGGGGGGGGCTGTACACGTTCATCACACGCTTCATATCAGCCCGAGGAATGCTATTGGGTTCAATTCCAGAAAGCTGAATCTTCCCATGGGAGGCCCACCGCTATTCCAAGAATCTCAAGGATCAGAAAGTTCCAGACGAGGTAGGTTACAATTGCTATCGTGAATGTTGCCAGAGCCGTGTTTAGAACTACTCGGCGATTTCTAATTGCATCATCAAGGGTACATATCCCCTTTGAACGATGATATATTACCATCCCAATGGTTAGCATCGATGCTGAAGCAGCATAAAGCGCCCACCTGACCCACGAGTAATAGAGGTCGTTCGAGAGTTGGTCTGCAGCCACGATAGCGGAACTACCTGCAAAAAGGACCCATATCACAGAAGGCAAGCAGCACATTGATGCGAGTATCGCGGATCCACCAATCCATGGTCCAAGGCCCTTCTCCATGCTCTCTAAGGAATTGAATTCGTATATGAACGACTGTTGGTCAATCAGGGTTCCCGGAGATGGGTCAAGTATGGAGAAACGCGTTCCTACCTGGAAGAGTGAAGGGGAACGGTTATGATTCTCAAAAATCGCAATGAGGTTCGTGAAGCACCTCATAGACAGGATAACCGAGCAGGAGCCTAGTGTTCCAATTGAACCTAAAGGGGATCCCACTGATGATGAGGCGCTCGAAAGACTGCTAGAAACTCTTCAACCGAATATCCGAGTATTCGGTTGTGGAGGCTGTGGTTCCAATACGATCGAGAGGCTGACCTCCGAGGGACTGTTTGATCGAGAGAGGGTCAGAGGTCTTGCTGTTAACACGGATGCCCAGCACCTCCTTAGGGTGAATGTGGATGAGAAGATGCTGATTGGGAGGACTGCTCGAGGAAGGGGTGCCGGAGGCAACCCGGAGAAGGGTGAGCAAGCAGCGTTTGAGTCTGAATCCATGCTAACAAAAGAGGTTGCAGATTGCGATCTTGCTTTCATAACGGCTGGCCTGGGTGGAGGGACCGGAACTGGATCGGCACATGTTCTCGCACGGCTGTGCAAAGATGCTGGAGCTTTGACAATTGCAATTGTCACCTATCCATTCTCCTCTGAGGGTTCACTGAGAAAGCAGAACGCGGACTGGGGTCTTGAGCGTTTGACCGAGGTCTGCGATACAGTCATAGTACTCCCAAACGAACGGCTTCTTTCTGTTGAGGGCGTACGCGACCTTCCTCTTGATGCGGCATTCAGAGTTGCCGATGAGTTGCTCTTACAGAGTATCAGAGGGGTTTCAGACATGATTGCAAAGGAGGGGATAGTAAACCTAGATTTCGAAGATTTACGCTCTGTCATGGAGAATGGCGGTGGAGTAGCCATGATAGGTCATGGGGAAGGAACCGGGGAAGGAAGGATACTCAAAGCGACCGAAGAAGCACTATCATCTCCTCTGCTTGAAATCGATGTCTCAGATGCACGTGGGGCGTTAATCAATGTAGTCGGCGGAAGTGATTTGACACTTGGAGAAGCCGAGCAGTGTGCTAAGATTATTCGAGAAAGAATCGATCCTCATGCGAGAATCATATGGGGGGCCACGAGTGAAGTGGACGGGCATGATGGATACGTACGCGTCCTTGTAGTTCTAACAGGCGTTCAGAGTGAGCAAATTCATGGTGCCAAGATGAGGTCGAGTATAGCAGATGCTAGAGCCCGTGCCATACAGTTCATCGGGTAGTCGATTCGTGTATCGAAAGTCGGCGTGCTTAAATGGGCTCCATCGGTGGGCCGGGCACCAAAGGTGTTAGCAATGGCCATCGAAACCAGCCAAAAGGGACCGATAGAGACTCGGGTTCAGTCATGGCAAGATGAGATCGAAGGACGCGTGCGTAGGCTACAAACAGGATCTACAGCCAGGATTCTGAAGATGGCTAAAAAGCCATCAAAGATGGAATTCCGTCAAACGGTGATTGTCTGCGGGATAGGGATGTTTGTACTCGGCATGATTGGTTTCTTAGTGCTCGCACTGATGGACAATGTTCTACCTGTCTTTTTCAATTGGCTCACTGGTTCTTAGTTAAATGGAGATAATAGTATGTCAGAAGCTTTCATTGCTTTCGTAAGATCAGAAGATCAAGTACTTCTGATGCAGCGCTCAGATGAGATAGGAGACTTGCCCGGTGCCTGGGATGGAATATACGGTGCTGGTGACCCCTCGGATCTCGATTCGATAGCCAATCGTATCGAGGAATGCACGGGCCTCGAGGCATCCTCACTTACATATGTGAGATCCGGAGCCGCACGAGGCCTTGCATTTGGAAAGACGAGTGATGCTGCGGCTCGTTTAGTTGAGGTTACTCCTGTTCTCTTTTTGTGTGAGAAGAGCGACATTTCACCTAAGACGATTTACAAAAATAGCGAATGGATTGATCCGGGCAGAATTGGAGAAAGGGAATACTCAGTCCCTCAACTTGGAGAATTGTATGGGGATGTTGCATCGTACCTCTACATTCTGAAGACGTCTATAGGACAGGAGCAGAATGTTGCAAAAGAAATTCGTGCTAGGCTATCTGGTACCGGATCTCTAGCAGACGTGCAGGAGGAGATTTTCAGCGTCCTACAGCCGCACCACATGAAAGGCTACGTATTCGTCGAAGCCTCTGCTAAGCACCATGTTGAGAAGGTAATTGGTAGAACTGGGATGAGCACAACTCCGATGAAGAACTGCAGGAAGGTTCTGGACGGAGAGTCCCCCCTTGAAACCGTCCTGCCATATTTGGAGCCGAAAGCGGCTACTGCTGGTATCGAGGAGGGTTGTATTGTAGAAATTACTGGAGGTGCATTCAGAGGACAATCGGCTCGTGTTGCTAGGGTCACCGAATCGAAGGAAGAGGTCACTGTTGAGTTGTATGACGCATTAGTTCCAGTGGCACTCACAGTACGTGCAGATCAGGTACGTGTCACGCAGAGGGTGGAGTGAGGTCTACGATACGCTCTGCATCACGCTCATAAAGGGAAAGCAGGTCGGGCGAAACCGCGAAAGGGGGATAATGCATGTCAGCACGCAATGAGACTCCTCATCTAATCCTCCAACAACTCGGTCAGAAGAAGTGCAATGGAAGTAAAGAAAACGCTACCGAGAACATTACAATTGATCAGATCAAAGCTGTTGTATCCAAGCAAGAGGCGAAATTGACTGGATCAGACTTGTCAGCCATGTGCAGGGAAATCATGGGAACTTGCGTGGCTATGAGGATCAAGGTCGAAGGCATGGATGCCAAAGAAGCTATTCAAGCAACAAAGGAAGGGAGATTTAACGAACATTTTGCATGAGGGACACGAGTTGCGGGAGAGGCTTTTCCTCGTAGACCGCAGGGGTGTGATTAGATATGGAGAACGAGCTTAGAAACGCAATAGAAGCTGCAATCACCGCAGCACCGGAACGAAAGTTCACTGAAAGTCTTGAAATTGCCTTCACCATCAGGGATGTTGATCTCAAGAATCCATCAAACCGGATACAAGAGGAGATTCGTCTTCCTTCCGGAAGGGGCCGCAGTGTACGCATAGCGATGTTCGCAGGCGGAGAAATGGCTACTAAAGCGAAGGCTGCTGGTTTAGAAATAATTGACCCAACGACCATAGAAGATCTCGGCGGTAACAGACAAAGAGCGAGGAAATTGGCTAACAGCATGGATTTCTTCCTTTCTGAAATACCCCACATGGGGACAGTTGGTCGTTTCCTCGGCATAGTCCTTGGACCACGTGGAAAGATGCCTCGGCCGGTACCTCCAAATCTTGATCCTGGCATGATGGCTGCTGGGTTGAAAGATACAGCAATTGTTCGGTCTAGAGACAGAATGACCTTCCATGCAGCGTTCGGTACGAGAGAACAGAGTCTAGACGAGCTCACTGGAAACGTAATGGCGGTTTGGAATCGAGTTGTCGGCAAACTAGAGCGTGGTTCCATGAATATTCGATCTTGCTACATCAAGACCTCGATGGGGCCGTCTGTAAAGGTGGAGGTTACAACGTCATGATACCTAAGATTGCACCTTGGAAGAAGACCAGAGTGGACGAACTGGAAGAGTTGCTAAACTCCGATGGCGTCATTGGTATTGTGGATGTCTCTGGTGTACCAGCGAAGAATATGCTCGATATGCGAGCATCACTTAGAACGAAGTTATCGATAACCATGGCCAAGAAATCTCTAATCAGGAGAGCATGGAAAGCTTCGGGCAAAGACCCGGAAACTCTGGAGTCGCTCTTCGAATCTTCAACCCAACCAGCCATAGTTCATACTGACTCGATGAATGCATTCGAACTGTCTGACGAGCTTTCCAAGACAAGACAAGGGAGGGCTGCTAAAGATGGTGAATTGGCGCCGATGGATATCATAGTGGAGAAGGGGCCTACCCAATTCGGGCCAGGGCCCATTGTTGGTGAGTTCAATGCTGTTGGGATACCTGCTAAGATCGACAAGGGTAAGGTGTCAATCCAAAAGACCGTTACTGCTGTCGAAAAAGGCGAGCCCATCTCAGCTGATCTAGGAATAATGCTTGCAAAGTTGGATATCAATCCGATAGAAATAGGGATTATACTAGCAGGAGCGCTAGAAGACGGATTCGTCCTCATGGCAGATGAGTTGGAAATAGATGCTGACGCTGTTAGAGATGATGTCATTAGGGCAGTTTCAGGTAGTTTCAATCTTGCTTGCAACATAACATATCTCACAACGCAGACATTGCCGACACTCATTGCGAAGGGCAAAGGCGATGCGCTTGCAGTGGCAGTCGGTGCCGGAGTGATCAATGACGATACAGCCGGTATAATTCTGTCAAAGGTTCGGTCACAGGCATTAGGTCTGGCCGGAAAACTCGATTCCGATGCACTCGACGAGGAGGTCATTGCTGCGCTTAATGCGTCTGCAAGTGCTCCTGTAGAGAGCGTTGCCCCAGCTGATGCCTCATCAGCTGATGGGGAATCTGGGGGCGATGCTCCGGATGAAGAAGAGGAAGAGGAGGAAGCAGGGTTCGGAGGACTCGGCGATCTCTTCGGTTAAAGGAAAAAGGTGAATGAAATGGAGTATGTATACGCTGCAATGTTACTGCACTCAGCAGGAAAGACGATCGACGAAAAGAGCATCACTGGGGTTCTCGAAGCCGCAGGAGTAGATGTAGACGCGGCACGCGTGAAGGGGCTTGTTGCCTCGCTTGCGTCCGTCGACATCGAAGAAGCGATGTCTACCGCGATCGCCGCTCCGGTCGCTGCGGCTCCTGCTGCAGGCGGCTCTGGAGGCGGCTCTGAAGCCGCTGCCCCCGCAGAGGAGGCGGCCGCTGAAGAGGAAGAGGAGGAGGACTCTGGCTTCGAAGGCCTGGGTTCGCTCTTCGGCTGAAGCATAAGCAAACCAGATAGATTCGAACATCTATCCAGCGAAAGCAGGGGCTGATGAGATACTCAGGTTCTAGAGTGAATCCGAATCACATCTGACATCATAAGCTCAGTGTCCGCCCCCACAGTTCGACCTGTCACACAATTTGTTGCCCGTATGAATCCGTCCCCCAAATCAGTATGCACCGCATAAGCGAGATCTCGTGCAGTGGAGCCTGATGGCAGTACAATCGCATCTGGGAGCTTGCGGTCCTCTGCGTCCGTCCACTTACCTTCATCTGCGACGGGGTATGCAACAGTCATTGAGAGATCTTCGAACACGACTTTTGATAGGAGATCGATTAAGCCGTCTCCCTCAAGTGTGCTTGTCTTCTCTCTTATCCTCTCGAGAGCCTCCTCTTGTGGTTTTGATAATGCCGATTCTGGATTCACTAAAAAACGAGAAGGGGCATCACCAGGTCGGTATGTGATCATGCCTGCATTACTCGCCCTACTCAGAGTTAGTTCGGCTTCAGCGGATGTTGGCATATATCTCAAGTTCAATGTCTCCAATTCGGCGAGCGCTACCTCGAGATAACCCGAGTCGATGCGATCTGCCTTATTGGCAGCTATAGCAATTGGAAACATGGATTTTCGGATTTCTGATGCAATGATTCGTAATGTATCCTCATCCCAGTTCCATGGTTGATTATCTGCTCCACTAGATCTGGCAGCCTGTATTCCAGAGATGGCATCCTTTTCTCCGCCACCCAGACCGCTGATCATTTGTACAGTGAAATCAATGAGAGCGCGGTCGCCCCCTGATTGGACCCTTCTAGCACCTCTTGACCAGCCTTCTTTTAGAATTCCAGTAAGCCAAAGATCTATCTCATCGATGAGGAAATTATGCTCTAAGAGTGGAGATGAACAGGATTCAACCGTATGATTCCCTTCCAGATCGGTAGTACCCGAGACATCTACCACTTGGATGAGTGCGTCGCATCTAGAAAGATCGGAGAGGAATTGATTTCCTCTCCCCCTTCCCTCGTGAGCGCCGGGAACGAGTCCAGCAACATCGATAAGAGTGATTGGGACCAATCTACGATGATTAAAGCAAGACCCGGTTCTAGGCTGGCAGATACTCCCTGCTCGAGATTCTTCTTTGATCTCGATTCTTTCGCCGAGACGGGTTGCAAGTTCTTTGCATCTGCATAATTCTGGAGTCGGTATCCAGGCTATTCCCACATTCGGATCTATCGTCGTAAATGGATAGTCTGCTATATCAACAGGTGTGGCAGTCAGAGCAGAGAATGCAGTCGATTTGCCAACATTGGGTTTACCCACCAATCCAATCCTCATGATTGATGCTAGAGTGGAGGCGCCAACAATGTGCCGATGCTCAGAGCTCGGTTGGGGCTCCGGGGACATCGGTATCAGACGCCGGAATCAGGACCGTTTCGACGTCTGCTCCTGCAGCCAGTACAGAGCGAATTGAGGTTGGAGAGGTGATTGTGTAAGACTCTATAGAACGAGAGGAGAGGGATGCGGTTTGCAATATCTTCCCATGGAATAAACCTCTAACGATATTCAAAGTGTGAAGTGTAACTGCAACCACTGCTCCGTAGAAAAGAACCGAACCAACCACTGCGAATCGTTCAGCGAGGGAGGAGGTGGCTTCGACATCGATTTCTGTGACTGAAAGTGATATAGATTCAGATATCAACGTGCAAAGAAGCCCGGTTGAAACTGCGGTTACGAACATCCAATATCCCTGTCTTGTTCTCTCAGGCGCAGGTAAAGTTCGGTTGGTTATGGCGGGATACAGATGAAGCACTATTCCCATGCTCATTGGTATCATGAATAGCCACATGGTCATGAGTTCTACAGTCTCCAATAGAGGTTCATATGTTTGGAAGCCAACGAACGATGGGCTTCTGAATGAGTAATTTAGGAACCAAAGTACGACCAGTGAGAAAGATGATGCTACAAAAATTGCCATTCCGTTCGTTATTTCAGGGGAACTGCCGCTTGTTCTTATTGTGGCTATGATATTAGCAGATAATGCTAGCATGGGTGCGAGTGACAAGGCTACAAGGAATGTGCCAAACATCCTGGACGAGTCGGATACATCCGGCATACTCGCGTTTTGGGTGACGAGGCCAGAAAATAGGCCACCATCTAGACTCTGATATACTGAGGTGGTGATTACCAATCCTGCGAGCACTGTTCCGCTCAACGTACGTGACCAAAGAGGGGATTTAGAGCCCAGTGCAGCGGAGTACAGAGCTAATGCCGATACAGACCAAAGGAAGAAGGGGGCTCCGAAGAGTTTCGTAATTAGCCAAGGTTCTGCTATTGGATTTGTGTCGCCCATTAAGACCTCGACCAGTATGCTAACTGGACCGGCTACCATTGCTAGGATCAGTAGCCAACCGGGTTCTTTCGGACTCTGGGTCCTATTTGCAAAAGCAATCAGTAAATTGACAGCTACAGCTGAAAAGGCAAGTGCCATTACCCCAACTGCTGCGAGTGTGATATCAATCCCAAAGGGATCTGGATTGTGAGCTGCAATGAAGAGGATGATGACCCCCAGTGTCCATGGAGCGGCTACGAGAGTCCCGTTTCTCTCACTAGGGAGACCTCCTGGGGTGCCGCAAAGAGAGGGTAGAACGTGGAAAGATGCTCCAATCACGGCCATTGCAACAGAGCCGTACAAACCAACAGCAGTCCCGGCTGCGATGAGCGTTGATGATGATGGGTTGTAGCCCCAACCAGATAGAGATATGAGGGCATACTGATCATGGCCGACCCAAATCCCAAGGAATGTGAAGCAGACGGCAACGAAGAGCCATAACGAGCTTAAAACAATCCACGCCCTAGCTGCAGACCCCGGTCTCCCTTCTGCGAAGTCTATAGCTGGTCCGAGTGCCTTCTCTAGAAGAAACATGCCTGTTGACCTGAGGATTTCTCCAAGTGTCCCCAAGCCTCTGCTTGAAAGTGCGAAAAAGATGAACAGAATGAGCCATGTAGTCAAATGATTGGGTATGTCGACGAACATATTTACTCACTCCCTGGTGACTTCCGTAAGAAGTGTAGACAAGATCATCAATGCGCCCACAAGCATTCCAAGTATGAATAACCAAACTTGCCCTTTAAGCGAAGCAAATGTCTCTAAATCAGATATTACTGGCAAATTCTGGCCGGGGAATATGATTGAATAAATTGTAAGAGAGAGCAGTGCTATGATTATTCCAAGAGCCAAGAAGACCCATGAAGACTTGGGTTCAGCATCAGCTTGAAGAAAAACATCAATGTCAGCGACTGAATCTGCCAAGAAAACCACACCTTTGCCCAGAGGGGCGTTCTGACCACCTTCATCGCATCCTTAAGCATTAGGCGAAAGAAAGCAGATTTCATGGAGCACGTAGCAATCTCTGGGAGTTCCCACGCCTTGAGAGGCCTGTTCCAAATTGAGCGGGCAAGGCAAGGTCGCTTCGTATCTCATCACGCCATATAGACTTGCAAGAGCAATCGATATTGGAAAATTCATCCAAATCTGAAGAAACAGAATATCGCTCAATGGCTGCAACTACGTCTTTGTCACAAGACCCGCAATTATGCGCGCCCCTGATCTTACCTCCTGCAGTTGGATGGACTATTACTCTTGAATCGCCTGAAGAAATTGTCTGATGTGATTCTCGTATCATTTCAACTAAGGACCAGAGCCAAGGTGGTCTGTACTCCCTACTTCGATGTAATCTGTCCACAATCGTTCTTTTTTGTATGTTCATCGGATTTATCGAAACTTCGTCACTTAGGTGTGAAACTTCCTTTATCCAACGTATCGAATGGCTTAATGCATCTCCCTCTGACATAAATGGTGGTTTGAAGAGAAGATATGTTTTGATTCTGAATCCATGGAATCGTAGTCTTTCAACTGCAGAATTCCAAGTCTTCAGATTGAATCCCTTATTGACATGGAATCTTAGCACAGCATCATCATATGCCTCTAGACCGATGGCCACCGTGAGCCCTGGATGGATAGATGCCATCCATTCTAATTTCTCATCTTTGCATAGATGGGCCTGAGCTTCAACAACTAGATGCAATCCTCTCTCATGAGTCTCACGGAGAATAGCTTCCTGCCACTCTACGGGATTTTCTTTGTCCTCAAAAAAGGTACCTGAGGTGTACACCTTCACCATGTCGCAGCCTTCGAAATCTTTTGTACGGCGTTTCGCTTCTTCCCACTGTGCGAATAGATCGTCTGAAGTTACATCGTCCCTTACATCGTTGAAATAACCGCAGAAAGTGCATCCGGATTTCCACCACCAGGTACATCCTCTCGTTCTCAATATTACAGTGGCTGCAGTACAGGGGGTACCGTCTGGAAGAACCTCTGGAGTGGTGTAAACAGTTGCAGGTCTTGAGGCGTCCCAAGATTCCCGTCGTTCTATCGAGGCGGGATGGTTCTCAGGCGCCTTTACCAATTCATGTAGCCTGAATGGAGGCTTGTGGCGCCTTAGAAGGGGTGATGCCATGGGCCCCGGTTCAGCCTTTCCGTATTGAACATAAGCAAGAGTCGACTTTCCCAGAGTGGGTTGGGGTCAATCGCATCTTTGAAACGCCGTAGTTCTTATCAGACGCTATGGGCGTCCTATCGGCCTCTGTTAGCGTAGCCAAAAACGAACAAGAAAGAGGCGCCCTGCAAGGATGGTATTGGTATGATTGGGCAAATCAGGCGTTTGCTCTTACTGTGCTGACTGTCGTCGTCCCGGCATTGACTGCCAGCATGTATAACACGGCTACTGGAACTCAGAGTGGGGATTCTTTCTACGCCTTGGTTTTGGGGCTTTCAAGCCTGTTTGTGGCTCTAGTAAGCCCTGTATTGGGGGCAATTGCAGATCGTATCGAAATAAAACGAAAGATTCTCTGGGCCTATACGATTGTTGGCGTTATCTTCACTGCTCTAATGGGTCTTGCTCCATTTCTAGGAGAAGGCACGGACTACATGTTCCTCGCAGTCTGTCTTGTGATAGGAAACATTGGATTCGCAGGTGGGAATGTGATTTATTACGCATTCATGCCTTATCTCGTAGAGAAAGAAGATGTTGATCACGTCTCGAGTTGGGGCTATGCGTACGGATTCATGGGTGGTTCATCGATCTTAATAGTCCATCTAGGCCTTGGACTGACTCTTGGATTCACACCGACTATACTAGCATTCATCTTCGTTACTAGTGCACTTTGGTGGTTGGGCTGGGGTTACCAGTTGTTTCTCAAAACTCCTGAGCCGAAGCTTCCATCGCCCAAAGAATATGCAAGCTCGATGGAGGCGGTGAAAGATGGTTTTAGTGAGGTTGCTAATTCATTCCGCGAAATTAAGAAATACAAATCTCTATCGATTTTCTTAGTCTCATATCTGCTCTTTTTCGATGGGGTAAATACAATCGGGGGCATGGCTGCTGCATATGGAGAATCCGTCCTAAGGCTCTCGACAACGATGAATTTTGTATTACTTCTCATGGTCAATATCGTTGCTATACCGATGACGATCATCGGGGGGAAGGCGGCTAGAAGATTCGGTACCAAAGAAGTTCTTACTGGAGCGTTAATTGTGTACTGTGTCGTAGCCATATTGGCAGTTGGTTTCGCACCGCTCGACCTCGACGACGATCACGATCGCTATGATTTCCAATATGACTGGGATGGGTCTGATAGCACCTATGAATTGACCACACTATACGATCGGGGAGTGGATGCATGGGTCAGTGACAGTGGGGAAGGGGATGCTGAATTCAGAGACGCTTTCATGGAATTCCTACAAGACGATTCGGGTGATGAGCGCTCATCGCTCCCTCTCGACGAGGCGACGGTCCTCGCAAGTCGGATGATGGGAGAGCTTGATCATAGATTCAGCTTTTCATTCAGTGGCGGGGATCTAGATGGTGAGCGCTCTGTAGGTGATATTCATCCGTCGAAGATAGGGGATGGCGAGTTGAGTTGGTGGCCCAAGACGCTGCGAGACAACCTTTGGGAGCCTCTTGGCTTGGGTGTTAATCTGCAATGGATAATCCTTGGAACGATGGTTGGCATTGTGATGGGGACCGTCGGAGCGCAGGCGAGGAGTATGATGGTCATGCTAACACCTCGGACGAAGGCCGCAGAATTCTTCGGTTTCTTTGGATTTATTGGGAAGGCTGCTGCCTTTATCGGACCGATAATCTACAGTATAAGCGCCAATCTCTACAATTCGAGAGTTGCAGTTTTTACAATTATGATCGTCATTCTTGCAGGTACCGCCTTGCTGACTCGCGTTGATCTAGAAGAAGGTGCTGCTACTGCAGAGGCCGTGGATAGAGAGGCTTGGGGTTCTTCAGAATAGTGGGGTATCATTTTGAATTTCTCTGCTGTTCAGCATTTGCTTACCCTTCTCGTACTACCTTTCTTCGGAGTATTGATCGGGATTGGCATACTACCTGGTTATCTGGTCTTCTTAGAGATTCAAGAGTGGGGCGCAATGATTGGGGGCGATTATGTTGTTACTTCCCTCATTACTTGCATAGGACTTGGTATTGCTTACATTGTGGGTGGTTTAGGCATCGTGATTGTGACTGGGTTATCTGGCTCTATTTTTGCCCTAAGGGGCAAAGAAGGTAGATTCCCCCTAAGATCCATGATTACAATAAGGTGGGCTTTTGCTTTGGTTTTTCATAGAGTAGCGCTAATATTCCTTTCAACGATAGTTCCGTCCATGTTCTCCACACTGTACTACAAATTGATGGGACTTAACATGGGTTCAGGCGTTATAATCAACACACCGAGAATAAATGATGCGCCTATGATTACCTTGGGCGACAGGGTAGTGATTGGGGGTGAGGCGACCATAAATGGGCATCTGGTGGAACAGGGCGAACTCGTTCTTGCGCCTGTGACCATTGGAAGTGGTTCACTTATCGGAGGTGGTTCAGTGATACAGCCTGGGTCAAAGATCGGGAAGAACGCCATTGTAGCATCGCGGGCAGTGGTCCCAAAATGGACCGTCATACCAGATGGTGAGACTTGGGGCGGCATTCCTGCGAAGTGTATCCGTAAAGCGGATGGCACTAAGCCTGGTTAAGCAGATCTGATTCTCTCAATCAACTCTGCTTTCTTTCCTTTGGCGTCCATTCCTTGTTCGGAAAGAATGGCTCGAAGTTCTGCGACCTTTAGTTTGTCTAGATTATCCGGTGGATCGTTATTCTTCTCTTCAGGGGGGTCCTCATGTACAGCTTCCATCTGAGATTTGAATGCGGCTTGCTTATCCTGCTGGTCCTTGACTGCCTCAACAGCGCGCTCGATCATATCGAATCTGTCTTTGATGGCCTCGTTCAACTGTTCAAAGAGACTCATGTGAGACTGATACCACTCATCTCTGGCTCCGAGTTCTGCCTGAGAGACTCGGAGGGACTCATCTAATTCCTCTGCAACTTCGAAGACTCGTCCGAGACGCGCTGATTCTCGTGAGTACATTTCCTCCATCTTCTCGAGATCTGGTTCAAGATGCTGGATACGCTTCCTAGCTTTGGCATGATCCATCTCAAGGTCTCTGATGCGGGAGTCTTTCTCAGTGAGTAACGATTCGAGTCCCTCACGCTCAATCTCCTTGTCTATGGCCTCTTTTTCGAGTACGTCGATGACAGCGTTCTTCTCCTGGAGTTCTTCCTCGAGCCTTCTGTAGGCCACATAGAGTTTCTCGAGACGCTGCGTTTCTTCTATCAAGCGCTCCTCAAGTTGCTGTGCGCGTTCATCCGACATTGGGTGCCCCTCTCTTGTTAACGATATGAATCCAGATGGTCCCTTGTTAACGTCGGATGTCTCTTTTGCTCAAATTCCGACGGCTCGCGTTACTGCTGCGATAACAGCAGTTAGTCGTTTAGCAGTAGGGATGTGTAGCTTTTCATCCGGGCCGTGTGCATTATTTCCAGGTCCTGAGGCCCCTGTACAAAGAAACGCTGCACTTGGGTACTTTGCCTGCATCATGGCCATGAAAGGTATCGTTCCTCCGACCCATGTAGGGTAGGGTGGACTATCAGTGAGTGCAACTGCAGCCTCATTAAGCGCAGATGAAACATTGTTCGGAAGAGGAGGTGCCTTGAAACCGTCAGCAGGAGGGTGTGCGATGAATTTGACTTCAGCGCCGTACGGTGGATCGCTTTCCAAGGTCTCAGTCAACTCAACGAGTGCCTGCTCAGAGTTCACTCCAGGGGGGAGTCGCACGCTAAGCGCCAAATCGGTGTTAGTCCTAAGCACATTTCCAGCAGTCTGAACAGGAGGGAGGCCATCCGCACCTATCACTGAAAGTGCTGGGCGCCAATTCACATCCAATAGCATCTGTGCGACGTCTCTTGACTGGGGTGCGAGTGTGTCGACCACCGGGAGGTCTGCCCATATTTGATCGCCTACAACTCCTGCTATGTCTCTAGCAGAAGACTCCAGCGATTGATCGATATCAGTATGGAGAGAAGGTATCAGAATTCTGCCTGTCTTTGAATCTTCAATCCTATCTAGGAGTATTCTTGCAATTCTGAATGATGACGGTATTGCTCCCCCAGCCATGCCTGAATGGACCCCCTCATGTGATACCCGGACAGACAGCGTCCCATGGATGAGTCCTCTGAGGGCATCAGTAGTCCAGATTCTGTCATAATCAGGGCCCCCACTATCCATGACAACGACCAGGTCTGGATTACCGAGATGTTCTGCATACGCATCTAGATATGCAGGGAGATCATATGATCCGGATTCTTCACAAGTTTCAATCAAGAATGTGGCTGATGGATGTTGTAAATCATGTTCTTGAAGCGCCTTTATCGCACTTATACAGAGATATCCCCCATATCCATCATCAACGGAGCCACGGCCGAAAAGCCATGGATCTATTCGAACTGCTTTGAGGGGTGAGAGCCCTTCTGACCATAGTTCTGGTTTCGATGGTTGCTTATCGAGATGTGAGTAAAACAGAATCTCCCCAGGTGCCGTCCCCTCGATATTTATGATAAGTATCGGGGTTCTTCCTTCCAGGGTCATTGTAGTCATGCTACATCCGTCTAAATTCTGCTTCTCGACCCACTTACAGAACAAATCTATTGTCGCTTGCAATTCACCTTTCTGCTGCCATTCAGGTTCAAAACTCGGTGATAGTGCTTCTATTGATATGAATTCAGAAAGGCTCGGTATTATGGAAGATTCCCAATGTCTGTCAGCCCATGAATGGAGTGCTTCATAGTCAAGCATGATTGTGGCATGAATGGGTAGTTCATTGAGAATTCCCATGATCTAGAAGGGGGACATTCCTTGAATTGAGGTGTTCCCTTGCCTTGATTTGAAGGAGTTGTTTGAGTTCCGATCGTAGATCCGTCATCATCTTGTCTGGATATTCAATCATACGTCCATTGCCAGGCCATACTATTGCGGGAGGCAGCATCAATCTCCTCTTTTCTTCAGGGGCTTGCGAATTCATCGCTCGTAGGGCTCCGTCGTAGATCGCGAGTTGTATCCCATGTCTTCTAAGTAAGGCGAATTCGTTTTCTGTACTTGGCTCGTGACCCTCCATATCATGCTGCAATTCTGGCAATTTTCTCCTACATCCATCGGTCTTAATATCAGCAACTCGAAGGGTGTTTCTCCCTGATGGGTCTTCAGTGCAAATGACGAGATCGATGAAACCCTGAAGTTGAACCAATGCCCTGTCTTCTAACGTCTTTTCTACAAACCCTTCAGGCGCCCACGGGCCGTGTAGGATGGGGTCGAATTCGACGCCGAAGGTGTGTGAAAAGGGAAGTTCTGTTCTCAGGCCCAGCAATCTGTGTCCATCTACCCTTTTCCCCGTGGAGAGCAGGCCTAGATGCCCATGTTCCAAACGGCGAGTTAATTCGGATACCAATTCACAAAGTTGTTTATTCGCATAATCTAATCCCTGTTCTGTGATGATGGTTTTGATGAGTCTTTGATCCGTAAGTCTGTTGGGTCTTTTTTGAGTCCAAGATGATGGGAGGTCGATCTTTCCTTCGACGCCCGGATTTCCAACTCCCAATTCGACAATGCGGTGCACTATATCGCCCAATTCCGTAGCTGAGAAATCGCTGTGAGCGGCGTGTTCAAAGTATACGTGTTCATTGGTTGCTGGGGAGTCCCCATGCAGTGAAGACGGGTATATTCGTACTTTCCTTGGTTTTCCTCTGGATGGTTTCTGGTCCGATTGTGTTCTTTCTGGTGTTTCCAAAAGCGCCTTGGAAATCTGATTCATGGTATTGAATGGTGTTTTCTGCTCTTCTTCAACTTCGAAACAATCAGAGCTGTGCATCATCAATATGGGTATTGAACTATCTCCCCCAATGAATGAAGGGTTTTCTGCCATCCACCCTGGATCCAAAGAAATCTGATACTTTGATTCAAGAGGGAAATCTATTGAGGAGGATAATCTGGAAGTTACCCATCGGGCAATTTCTCTCTCAGAATCAGTCCTTGCTCTTTTACTATATTGATGGACCACCACAGCCCTCTCTTCATCGGTCGACGAAGGTAGTGGGTTTTCTTTGGCATTGTTTTCGTTGAAAATTATGTCAATCGCCTTGGCCCTCATTGAATCTGTTATCATGTATCCAAGTGGAGTGCCCCAGTAGCTATTCTTGTTCCAATGAGTGAATGTCAAGCCCTCTCCATCTACCCACTCGGGCTCCAATTCTCCCTGAGGAGAGCCTACGATGATCAGCCTATCCTCGGCCCTTGTAGCAGCCACGTAAAGGAGTCTCCTAGCCTCTGCATCTCTCCTAGATTTCGTGGTTCTTCTCGCATGGTCCCACATTACGGATAGTGCTGGGTTGACATCGTCCCCCCATGGACGCGGATTAGCGGCGAATATCTCCGGCGAGGCTGCAAAACGGTCCACATTCTCATGAAATTGGCCAACCAGTGCTTGACTAAACAAATCAACGAGTATCACAACCTTGGATTCCAATCCTTTTGACTGGTGAATTGACATCAATCTGACCGCATCTGCCGAGGGGTTTGTCATGCTCTGCTCCCCTCCATCCGAGTCTTCCCGAATTGATCTCAAAGTATCGGCAGCAAGCAGCAATGATCCGTTTTCTTTCTCCAGTGTCTTTGAAATGAATTGTATGGCCTGTTCCGCTTGCTGTTTGGCGTTTAACGATGGGTAGGCCAAAAGAAGATCTGAAACATCAAGGGTCTCGTGAAGAAGTTGTATAATTCGTTCTTCTGAGTTCATCTCATTCCATCTGCGGACTAATCTTCCAGAGGGCATATCTTTTGTAAAATCAGAGAGTGCGGATAGCATATTTTCATATTCTTCGGATTTCAAAATGAATTCATGAGTCTGTTTGTCGGACAAAGAAAGCAAAGGAGATCGAGCAACCCATGCTGCATAATACTTCGATTGTGGTCGGGCGCATAGTTGGAAAAGTGCCTCAATTGCAGATGCGACCGGTTGTTCGAAAAGATCTCCTTCATGATCTACATATGTGTTGATGCCTTGCTTCCATAACTCTCTAATCAGGGGATCTCTCATTGCACTCCTTGATGCCATTAAGATCAATATTTCATTGGGTTCTACGCTCTCGAATTCCTTCTGAATCCAACTACCATCTGCTTTCTTAATCCTTATTGGACTCCCTGCAATCAATGATTTGACTCTCAGTGAAGTATACCTAGCAATGCGATCGACTCTCTTTGAATGTGGGTTGCTTATGGTGTCAACAGTCTTGTCGAGGTTTACATCTGGATTGTTGCTTATTCGAGTCTTCTCGGGGCATATCCACTCTAGATGACCACTTTCTTGTAGCTGCAAGACTTTCTCAGACGCTTTCTCTTGATTTTGCTCGTAATTCATATCATTTGGTAGAGGCGTTCGCAAGTCCTGTGCATCTGCATACCAGCCTGCTTGCACAGGCTCTCTGTTTCTTTCTGAAAATACGTCATGCCACCACCCATTGATAGTTGACAATAGTCCCTTCTTAGTCCTGAAATTATAGTTTAGGCGAATGAGTCCCTCAGATCTGGCCTTGATTTGCTCAGGTGTCAGATTTTCACCAAAACCGTCTTGCTGATCGAACCTTATCCATGATTCCATATGCCTCCCGGATTGAATATTACGAGTTTTTGCGGTGGCGAAGGCAATTTGATGGGCGTATCTCGGGTCTCGGCTTTTGTTTCTCTTTCTCAGAGGCGGGTCTCTTGTCAGAGAAGATATGCTATCGAACTCCATTTTGTTGATTTTTCTTATATATTGATTATATTTCTTGAATCCAGAGGGATCAGCCTGCCTAAAGCCGTAGATGGATTGCTTCATGTCCCCCACATAACAGACCGTGGGCTGCCAAGGAGTATCTGGAATTTCTTTTTCACCTGTTTTTACCTCTCTTGGGCCCCATAGCCTAGACAATAGTCTCCATTGCAGTGGCGAGTTGTCTTGGGCCTCGTCGATGATAAATGCCAGATAGCGTCTTCTAACAGATTTCAAAGTTTCAAAACGGTGCTGTAGATCATTTGATACTTTTTCAATTAATGAATTTGGATATTGATCATTTCCTTTATCGGCCATTTCATTTAAACAATAGAGTGCGCGTTCTATGTGGTCATCTTGCCACGGCTCATCCGGCCCATCATCCAGTATCCTTACAATTTCAGCAGGGTACATTTTCTCAGTCTTGCAAATGTATGGACATCTCAACAACAGGAGGTCTGCCGATAGTTCCAGTATATCTGAAAATTCCCGTAACTCTTGTTTGTTTTTTATACTCCTCAATATGCTCTTTAGGCCCTCGGCGGATAGTCTCAGATCGTCCAAATGTTGCGCTTCGGCATCGATTGAGAACGCATATTTCTCTAATTCTTCTTTAGGACGTATACCCAATCTTTCGGAAGGCGGATATTGAATTGGTATTTTCCGAGATCCATCAGGATTCAATAATTGATTTACCATAGCAGAGAGTTTCAGAATTTCTTTCGTCCTAAGATTCGTCTCTAACATCATCTGAATATTCTTGAAGCCGAATTTCATCTCATCCTTTGCACGTTTCGCCTCTTCGCTGCCTCCCATGGCAGACAACGTGAGGATTCCAGCAGGCCATTCTTCTGTATTTGGAAGGCTGCCACGTGGAAAAAATGTCCCGGTACCCGGCTTTGATCGTGAGAGAATAGTTAGTTTTGAGAGCCATTCGATTTCTTCTTCGATATTTGCTGGTTTGTACTGTGACAATTGATCTAGGATCCCTATCCGATCTTCGATTTTCCATCCGTTAGGGGCGATTATGTGGCTGTATTTTCTGATGGTCTCCATAACATCCCCGATGTTTTCGAATAGTGTTTCAATTAGCGAAGACATCTGTTCTGGGGCAACCCATGAATACAGTTCATCCAGTAATTTCTGTGTGGTAATATGTCCGTTTTCGGTCAGTCTATTCGAGGCTTCTTCCACAAATATCGATTTTTTAATCAGATTACTCAGGACATTGTCAAGGCGTCGTCTACCTGAATATGTCTTTGTCAGCCTATCACGGGCTTTCGCGATGTTAATTGCTTGATCGCTGCGGAGGAATTCTGAATGCGATGCGGTGAAATGATCGGGATTCGACGGGATTTTCCAGAATATATCGATGGCTTCTTTTCGAATGGCTTGTGAGGCGTAATTTTCGATTATTTGTGATTTTGTTGATTCGCCAAGATATGATAGAAACGGAGTTACTAATCTTAAGAAAAAGGAGTGGATTGTTCCAATTGGTGCATCTTCTAAAAAGGCCTTCAATTGATCTCTATCAGCTGAAGAGAGTAATCTTGGTTCAGTATTTTTTTTATCGCTTATTGGGCCGGCCTGCATATCTTGCAGTGTGTTTCGGAGGCGTTTTTTCATCTCATTGGCAGCAGCCACGGTGAAGGTGAGCAGCACGACCTCTCCAGGAAGTAGGCCTTTCCATTCAGAGGGGTCTGATGGTCTTGGTCCTCTGCTTCGAATTATTCCAGATGCCACCCTAGTTGGTCTTTCTGGTATTGGCAAGATCTCCGTTGCTCTTTGTCGTTCACTGAAATAATGTTCTACGACGCGGTTGACAATTGTAGCTGTTTTTCCAGTTCCTGCACCGGCATCGATCGCGATGTGTGCATCGATATTCAGTGCTAATCTCTGTGCTGTGTTTAAAGAAATACGAGGCATCCTAAAATCCTCCTATTTGTTTTTGATCGCACATATTCCTTATCTCACAATATCTGCATTCCCTTGAAGGCATGGGATTGACGTATCCAGAATTTGCATGCCCTATAATTCCGCCAACTACGACCAATCTATGAGTCATCCAAGCGCGGAAGGGGTCTGATTCTGATTGATGGTCTTCATCATAAAATCTGAACATATTTTTTGCATAAGTTGTTCCTTCGCCGAAGCCATCCTTTTTGTCGAATGGGAAATAGTCTGATTTCTCAATGAAATGTTTGGTTTGATAGCCCATAACGCTGATCCCTACCCCCACGACTAAATCTCCTGGATGGGCAATTTCCCAAGCTCTAGCATAAATTGGCAGTTGTAAGTCTTCAAAAAAGCCCTTTTTATGTCGTTCTTCCAGTTTTTGTGAACCACTGTAAGTCTTCAAATCTCTAATTATGATCAGTCTTCGAGGTTTCCAATCTGTTCCATGAATTCTGAGAGGAGCGATTTCATGACTACCGGTCTCGTCTACCCATTTCTTAGATTCGGTGTCAAATGGAATGATATCGACTCGATCGATTATGCCATTAACCGAGAAGGGTCTGATGTGCTCTCCCTTTTCCCCTGAATATTCTCCAGGTATATCGATTGTAAGTCGTTTTTTAGAAGAGGAGATGTCCCATTCTGTAGAGATAGGTGCAGAACGATTCAAGTCGTTGAACTCGGCATCGATGATTGAGCCAATTCTCCCAGATGGTTCGATAGGCTTTGGGTCACTGAGCCACGATATCCACTCTGAATGATTCATTCCGGTTAACATCCAAAGTCGTTGAATCGCCACAGCATCGGACCTTGAAATCCAGGTTGCCCTTTCTGACAGGGATATCAATCCGATCTTCATCAATTCATTTTTGTTGAGTTTCCCATCGGATAGTGTCCTGAAACTCATTGACGGATCCTGTGTTTCTTTTTCGATCCCAACTTCCACTCCGAGGGATTCTTTCAGTATATCGTGATGGACATCGTGGAGCAAAGTGCCGTACACCCTACTGTCTAAATCTTGTTCAGTGATTTCTTCTTCTGATATTTTGTGGTATTTTGCAAGCCATGCCCTTCTTGGGCATCCTCTCCAATTCATCAGCCTGCTTGGTGACCAATACTTTCTTTGAATCGAGATATTGGTATGACCGTGTCTAGAATCATGCTGCTCAATACCAGATTTCCAGGGAGTTATCGGGCATGGTTCTATGCTCGGAGTTACGATGATGATTTCTTTTCCCTTCTCGTCTATGCGACGTGTTGCAGCTCCTACTACAGGCCACCGATTATTATATCGGGGGTTTTTCAGACCGTATTTCTCTGATTTGGTTTCTTTGATTTCTGTATACCGCAACAAAGGAGTTTGAATTAGCTTGTGTAGTGAATCTTCGGAGAGGTATCCATCCTCTCCTGCCAGTATGGGCATCCTATACTGCATATCAAGAAATAATTCCCGACTAATTTTCGAATAGGGAGCAAGTGGACTTAGTGGCTTTTTGGTGGCTTTTTCACCCTCAATCAACTTTTTTCCATCAGCTCTCAATCTTTCTCTAGGGCTTGACTGCAAGACAGAATCTGGAAAGTCTTTAGATTCTGGTGAGCTTTCATCATCCAGCCATTCTTCCAAGATTAAGGAGGAGGGTGCGCTAATATCCGAGTCCTTAGCACGAATGACACTGATTTTATTTCCTGAATGAATCAGATGATGCCAAAAATGTCTCGCTGAGAGAACTGGAGATTCGGGGTTTGTGGATTTGAACTTGTATAATTCATCTGAAGAGAGCAATGGTACCATGGATGGTCGCATAGGCCACGAAGTGGAAGAAAGATGTGTTATTATGACGTGATCTGCTGTACAGCCAAGTGCCTCCTTGGGGGATAGAATCCTCAGTTTTGGATTTGAAATCTGTAATGGATGGCTATTATCGATCTCAATTATCCTTAACAGTGTCTCAACCCATAAAGGGCCCACATTCTGAACTTGAAGATTCAATCTTGACGACAAAGTTTCAAACTCTTGAATACGTGTCTTGAGATCTTGAGTGTTTTGTTTGATTTCTCCGTCTTGTTCGAGTGTAATAATTTCTGGCTGTGTCGCGGTCAGAGATCGGAAGAATCCATCCAACCATTTTTTCCCATTATCACTTTTCACGGTCAATGGGAGTTCTTTTCCGGTTGTGCATCCAATCACGCAATCTTGGTTATCCAGGTATTCTCTATCCCATTTTGGCAACATCGGATACAATGACCTGAATAGGTTAGCCAGCCACCACTGTAATTCTTCCCAATGGTGTGCATCTTTACTGCTTTCTTTTGATAGAGATATGCTCTCAAGCCATTCTCGGATTGCGCCCTGGCCGCCGGTGATATGATGATTTCTTGCATGCTCCTCTAACAAATCCAAATGACATTTTGGCGTTAAGTTTGGATTCGATGGGTGTGATTCGGATATCAATATCCTTTCAAAAAGGCCATCATTTGAGACTTGTCTAATCTTTTCGACGGAGAAGGATTTCATTCCATTGGCAAGAGAAATCAATGTGGAAAAGGGCCTCATGATGTGTTTCTTTTCTGCGATTTCCAGCTCGGGAGATACCAGGGAAGAAACTGATTCGATGCATCGACGCCAGCCCAATGCTCTTGACTTCCAATCAGGGTCTACGATGAGTATTGATGCATCGGGATTTTCTTCTTTGGCGATTTCACATATATTTGAGACGGCGAACATCGTTTGTTTTTCCATTTCTAGAGCATAGTGTTCGATATTGGGTTTGGCGGGCTCATTAACTAACGAATGCAATGGAATCCAATCTGGCATCTGTTCCTGGTCGGTTATTGGAAAGATGTCCTCGATCTGAAGACCGTGTTCCCCTAGTCGATAGCTTCCGGAATTGGTGATCTGATGGATAGGCAGAAACCTAAGCAGGGATCGCAATAGCGTGATGTTCAAATTTGATAATCCGGGGTCGTGATTTAGAAGCAAGAGACCCTTAATCCCTTCAAAAAAGAAAGGGGTCTCGATATCGTCCTTGGTTAATTCATCGATTACGGAGGCAGTGAATATGTCTGGGTGTGTCCTTCCCAGTTTGTTGGATATATCTACCAATATCTTTCTGAATTCTTTTGCCTGAGTATACTGTTCACTATCTGCGATGGCATCCTCTTCAGTCAAGGTCTTGTGAAGTTTGAACAAGGCTTCTGTCTTGCTGCGAGACCATACTCTATCTTCAATCGGGTGAAGGACGGGGAATCTTAGTTTCGTCGCTGCTTCTGCGGTCATTATGTGTATCAATTCAGATATGATAGAATCGTTTTCCATCCGGGATTTCAAATTCAGATTCATTCCAATCTGTATCGTTAATGAGTTAATTGTATGGTGTAATGATCTGTCGAATGCAGGGACTTTTGATTCGATGAAATCTAGCATCTCTACTCTAGAAGCTTGATTCGGATGAATGTATAAGATTCTATCAAAGGTGGGAGACAGGATGCTCTCCCTGGCTTGATTTACAGCATGTTCGTAAATCCATGATGGAAGACGCCCGGGGGGGACTTCTTCCACAGTCAATCTCAATTCGCTAGTCATGCCGGATTCAGTGAAGCCGTTGACTAGTTATTGAACCCGGCGTCGAATTTACGAATAAATAGCGAAATTATCGCACTGATGGACACTATTACGATTACAGAAAAGGGATTCAAGAACGGCAGTTCCTGAAGAAAAGAGGGCTCTTTCGGGTTTTCCACCCAATCGACAATAAAGACGAGTTCAAGATCATCTCCATCCCATGCAGAAGGAAGTTCGAGATTCATCGAGCCTGTTGCGTCTAGGGGTATTGCGTCGCGTAGGATGTTGTGATAGACGCCCTGTCCGTTTGCCCCCTCAGGAAAATCTCCTGAGGCCTCTCTGATTAGCAAGGTGAGATCTGTGGTAACTGAATCGCACGTAGTCCTGCATCTCGATTTCTCTTCTTCCCACGTCCATGCCCAATCAAGGATTTGGCCGTCCCACGTGATTTCCAAACTCGAACTTTCACTGATCGGGGGAGGGGTGACGAGATCGAGGCTCTCTCGGTATTCTTCGGCTAATGTCATGCTTGCCGACGGGGTTGATCCGATGTGCATACGCTCTCCTGATACGATAACCGTTGGAGGTGTTCGAGCATTCTCGTCAGCAGCGACTGAAGCAGGCCCGTATCTGCTGAGCCACCGCCCCTCAGTGTTGTTGTTACCAAACGGATCTTCAATCTCGAAAAGATGGCGATGGAACTTGATTATCTCCACATCTAATCCAGACGTCTCTGATTCTAGGGCGTCCTCAGCAGGTATGCAGGTCTCACACCATGTGGCTGTATAGACTTCGATGAGCATGGAGGCTTCAGAAACGGATGAAAGAGAGGAAGACAGGGTGTTCACTGGAGTCGATAATATTGCAATGGATCCTCCGTCAGAGTCTTCCGTGGCGTCGACCCATGGCACTTCTCCTGGATTTGACTGGCCCGATGAGATTGCGGTTAGCGACATGACTGCCAAGAGGATCGTGATGGAGTATGCGCTCATCCTCATGATAACTAGGTCGCTGATTGCTGATAAGAAGCGTTCGGGCCTACGTCAACTTTGAGAATGCAGAGATGGTTCTTTCAACGTCCTCGGGCGTTATGTGCAGATGCGTTACCACACGGATATTTGATTCATCTATGGAAAGCACATCGATGCCGTCTTCTGATAATTTCTCGACGATGCGTTCTGCGTTGTTTCCAACTGTTCCAATGTAAATCATATTTGTCTCAACCGATTTCATATCTATGGTGAAGCCTTCCATATCGTTGATGGCTTCTGCCAATTTATGGGCGTGAGCATGGTCTTCAATAAGGCGTTCCACATTATTTTCTAAGGCGTATATGCCGGCTGCAGCGATGATTCCTGCCTGTCGCATGCCGCCGCCGAACATCTTCCTCCATCTGTGCGCAAGTCGAATCGTTTCATTCGAGCCCACTAAGACCGATCCCACTGGAGATCCGAGGCCCTTCGAGAGGCAGATTGAAACCGTATCAAAATCGCGAGTCATCCTCTCCGGAGAAGTTCCTGTGGCAACTACAGCATTGAACATCCTAGCACCATCTAAGTGAGAGTTGCAGTTGTTATCTTTAGCGATCTTGCATATCGAATCCATTGTTTCCTGTGAATAAATCGCGCCACCTCCACGGTTAGATGTGTTCTCGACGCATACTAATGAGCCGTTTGGGTAGTGCCCAAGACTCCCATCTTCTTTCCGAATGGCGCTTTTCACATCCTCTGGACGCATTATTCCCCGAGTGCCCGGAACGAGTGCTATCGAGCACCCGGACAATGCTGCGTATCCTCCGCCCTCGTAGATGTAGATGTGGCTGTGTCTTTCAGTTACTATCTCGTCGCCTGGGTTCGTCTGTGCCCTAATCGCAATTGCATTGGACATCGTTCCAGAAGGAACAAAGAGCGCAGCATCCTTACCTGTAAGACTCGCTAACCTATTCTGAAGTTCGATCACAGTAGGATCGTCACCCAGGACATCATCGCCAACATCGGCTTCAGCCATTGCTCTTCTCATACCAGGGGTTGGTTGCGTGACGGTGTCGCTTCTGAGGTCAACTCGATCACTGGCAGCGTATCTCACACACCTAGCGGATTGACTCGACCAAATAGGATGTTCGTGTGGTCATTGCGCGGTTTTGGGATTTCTATGAGGGGGGCATGATGATTTATCTTGATCTCCTCGCGAAGTCATGGCGGTTGGTGGTAAACCTTCAGCGGGAACTCATTTCTTCCTTTCGGACAACTGCCCCCCCATGGGAATATACGAGACCCTCTACGCTTTCAAAGACAGTTTTGGGAAGTTCATGGGCGATGAGGGAACGCATCCCTGGTCACAGGGCTTTCCGCTAACTAGAGCGCTTGAGAAATTTGACGGTCCGTCGCTTCCTGATAGCGTCGAAGTGACTTGGGAAGATCGATTCTACCCCAAAGCCTGGGGGCACCCGATGTTGCGCGAATCGATTGTGGAATACTACAATTCACAGTACGGCTCTTCGATCACTCCTGATAACGTGATGGTCTTTGCAGGTGGTAGACCTGGTATTTACACGGTCATGGCATTCCTCAAAGAGCATGTCAAAGTAAGGATTGGAAGTATAGAATGGCCAGCTTATCTGGATATACTAACTCAGACGAATACTGCTTACGAGACCGTCGCATACACCAAAGAGAACAATTTCCACCCCCACAATTCAGATTATTTTGATCGTTCAGGGATTCCTGATGAGGTGGGTTTGATGCCGGTCATCTCAAACCCACAAAACCCATCTGGTCAAACTCGTTGGGGGGATGAGTTGAGGGATCTGATAGAATTGGCTGAAAAACCTGGTAACGGACTTTTACTTGACGAAGCATACGAAATGTTCCACTCCCCGTCAGTGAGCGGGATTGAGTTTGTTAAGGATCTGGACTCGAGCAACATATTCCTCGCAGGGGCCTGTACGAAGGGGCTTCAATCACCTGGAATTCGTGTGGGCTGGATTATCGCAAGTAAAACGAATATAGAAACTATGGCGAATTATTCGAGTTTTGGAATGGGTGGCGTCAGTCATCCTTCGCAGCACTATGCTGTAAAGCTCCTTGAGCCAAAGAGAGTGCACAAGGCACGCAAGGCTGTAGAGCAGCACTACAACTGGCAACGGGAACGTTATGGTAGGGCATTCGAAGACATGGGATTGGGCGTATACACGGGAGATGGTGGGTTTTACCATTGGCTTGAGTTACCTGAGGGCATGACAAGTGGTGAGTTGAATAAACGGCTTTTCAAGCACGGTGCGGCGATTCTCTGCGCCAGTGATTGCGATATGGACAGGCCTCACTCAAAAGATACGGGTTATGAGAGTCCATATTCTAGATTCTTCAGATTCTCCTTCGGGCCGTTGCCCCCAGACTCATTTGAGTCGGACATTGCACTCTTCAGAGAAGTGTATGATGGATACAAAGCGGAGTCCAGTCACTCTGCAGATACATAAATCGTGAATTCACTAAGTGGGGGCGTGTAGATGTGGAGATTGACTAGTTCAGTCTCCTGATCATTGACGACTTGATGGATGTCAGGCTCCTCTGCAGCACATATTTCGCCGGGCGAGTAAAGTCTTGTGGACGTGTGTACGGCCTTTCCGGATTGGTCGATCTCGAATATACGCTCTGTGGATATTCCTTCGAGTATCAAAAATGCGCAATCGCTGCCCTTGTGGTCGTGAATAGGGGTTAACTGGCCGGGTTTCCAACAGATTGCGACGATTTCGTAATGCTGTGTTCGCTTGATGACGTTCCTCTGATATCCATCTTCGGTTGACCCTATGCAAGTCTTCAAGGCATTAATTTCAAATTCTTGGGAGGATAATTGCGATTCGAGTTCGCTCAGGCCCGGCCTTCTATTGATCGAGTCGAGCCATTTGATGATGTTTCTGAGGCCTTGGCATCTGTTGAGCAGCGTTGTCTGCTGGTCCGCATCAATCTGAATCTGCCTGACCATATTACTCACCTTATGCAACCATATGTTACCGTTTTTATGTTTCAAACCAACTGTAAGTCGCTTGTGAAGACATCTATGCTTTCCCTTGGGGCAGGACCGACTCCCATGACCGTTATTGTTCCAGGGGGTATCTCAGTATGTCCTGCATCCCTGACCAGGTGGCATACGATACCGACGGATGAGATTGCCCCATACAGTCGCTTCATCTCGTCGAGATCCCTTGCGGCTACTACTATCTTCCTAGCGCCTTCCTTCCTGTATCTATCAAGGTTCTTTGGGGTTACTCGGTCTGCTTTGAGCACGCATTCCATAACAGCGTGACCAACCTGTGCTGCGAGTTTTCCCTTGGAAAGTTGAAGGTCTTTCCGAGTCACTATGACCATTGTGATTTCATCAGTTCGTGACAATTTCACTCACCGCTCGTTCGCTGGGCGCTATCCTATGGCGTAACATGAGATGAGAGAAGGGGTTTGCAAGCCAAGCAACGAATGCTACATTGCCCGCGGCATGATACATGTCAAACATGAGTCCATCAGCCAAATATGACAATAAAGTCGAGAGATCGTGGTTTAGAAGTATACTCGTGGATACTATCCAGTCAAACGCAAAGGCGGAAACTGCTGCTAATATCATTAATCTACCAACAGCTATTCGGCCTTCTAGGATTAATTTGTCAGCAAATATCGAACCGGCTACTCCGACGGCCGCCCACCCAATAACCTGGAAGAGTGTCCAAGGTCCGTGCCCCATGAAGATCATATTAGTGCTGAGTGCGACAATGCCCGAGACGGCTATTGCCCAGGGTGCGCCGTAGAACACACCAACCAAAATTATGGTGACTGTTACCGGTTGGACATTGGGAATTGGCTCTAGTAGGATTCTTCCTGCTACGCAAAATATTGTGAGTATTGCCAGAATTGTAAATGGGCTAGAGTTCTCCATTTTCCTCTCTCCTTTCAGGATTGCGAGGACCAGCAAAGACAGAATCACAATGTTGACGAACAAATCTTGCATGGGTGTCAATGCAAAGTTGTGAAAGTCGTACATACCTTCGCCTCTGGTAGTTGCTTCATAGTCATTCTTGGGAAACAGGAGCCAGAAGCTCGAAGGATCAAGCTGGAGTAATGATCCAGCTTAGATTCGTATCCGAGGTTATCGCGAAGCTTGATGCGCCAACATCAGCCATCTCCCCTTCGTGATAGAAGCCCCAGTAAGTAGACCAGTCATCGGCCCCCGAAACGCCGTCGATAGTGTGAACAAACGCGCCCATTCCAACATAGTATGTTACATCGATAGTGAAGTTCTCCCTGAGTTGCAGAGCCTCCATGACCCTGTATGCTGTGACATTTGGTGCCACATGTACCGGATCAAATGTAATACTTCCATCATTGAGCCTGTCTGCTAAGTTCGCTGTCTGATCGCCTTGATCTACAAAGTCCAAGGTTACAACTACGCTCAAATCGCCTATTTCGTCCTCGGCAAGTGGTTCAGTATCAGACGTACATCCGGATAGAGCGGATGCAGTTAGAATTAGGATGGTGATGGTCAACGTTGTTCTCTTCTTACTGTACATGGAGTTTTTAGTCGTTCAATTAGGTCTAAGAAGTTAGTTGATAATCATATGATTGAGAGATATTAGTTTTCGGAAATTTCACTAATTTTCTGCCTCAGAACCTCACTCACCACCTTTCCGTCGGCTGCCCCTCCTAGTTTGCCCATTACTAGACCCATGAGAGGGCCGATGGAGGCTAGACCTTTGGCTTCGATTAAATCTGAATGCTCTGAAAGCGCTTCATCGACTGCAGATTCAATTACCGTGTGATCGGCTGGTATGAATCCAAGAGCCTCGCCTTGTACTTTAATCCAGGACATTCGTTCATGGTATGACGCATCGAGCAATTTCTGATCAGACGCCATGAGAGCGGAGATGGGAATGACCCCATCCCTTGTTATGGCTCCCTCGTCACGTGCTAGAATTATGTTAAGCAGGGCTTTCATGGGAAATGCGGCTCTCTCGATGTTCGCAGCACGTGATGCCTCGTTGAGGGTTTGATCGAGAAGTGCGGTTGCGATAGACTTTGGTGAAATGGGAGGAATGTCTGAGTACCCTTCGATCGCCGCCTCGATCAAAAGATCGTCAAGTTCTGCACCCAGTATTGCCTCTGCCTGAGTTTCTGATAAACCAGTTTCAACGAGCCTGGATAGCCTCTCTTTGGATGTCATGGGAATGCTATCAACGGCTCTTCTCCATCTTGACGAGTCGATATCTGTCAAGGGGACATCTGTTTCCGGGTACATTCTCGCACCTCCTGGGAGGGGGCGCATTGGCATCGTAGTCCCATCATCTGGTTGGCCTTTCCTGATTACGACGTTCCTAACCTCCTGGGGGATTCTTAGAAAGGCCATTCTTGCACGTTCTGCGACAGCGTCCAATGCCAATTCTGCCTGCCATTGAGGGGCGATGCAAATTGCAAATGCGTCTGAGTCTTCCAATGATAGTCTGGTTCGTATCGAGTCGACATCGTCTAATTTGAGACCATAAGCTGGAAGTTCGTCAGAATGTATGATGCCATGTACACCAGCCCTTTTCGCGGCTCCCGATAGCTCTCTCCCAAGACGCGGGAGCTGTGCGCCGTTCGCATCTTTTTCCTTGCTTCCGAGATGGCCTGCGAGGCTCGGTAGTGCCAGCACCATTACGCTTGATCCGGCGGCCAATGCAGAGGACATCATTTCTGATTCGACCTCAGTCATGATCTCGGAGATATCTTCGATTTTTCCTTGGATGATTTGATGGGTGTCCTCTCTAATTGACGTCTCCAAGGAAGGGTCATCCGTCCTTCTATCGCTGCCTAGAGGGGGGAAGTTGTGCTTGGTTCTGAGGATATTTGAGAGTCGATAGAAGTGAATCTGACGGGCCATTTCCGACCTTATTATCCTAGGTATCCAATCGAGATCCTGGCAACCCTTGATCTCGACTCTGTCGCCACAGGCGATACTGACATTCAGATCTTGTCTGATGCTTCCCAAACCCCTGCGTACACTGCGTGTATCACGAAGTCGTCTGCCCAAGAACGAGGAAACCGATTTTGCATGTTCAGGGGATATTATGTCTGGCTCCGTTGCTATCTCGACCAGCGGCATTCCGAGACGGTCCAAGGAGTAAGTTACTTCCGTTCCCGTATCTGTGGTTTCTTCTCCCAACCTTCTTGCAGAGTCTTCCTCGAGACAGATTACTGAAATTCCTATTTCGATACCGTCGACCTCGAGCCTTCCTTCTGTGGCAATTAGACTGGTTCTCTGGAAACCGCTAGTATTGGAGCCGTCTACAACGGTCTTTCGCATTGTCTGGATTTTACTGGCGGGCGCGGCGTTGAACATCGCTGAAATCTGCAAAGTTGTGTCGAGGGCTTCGGAATCGAGCTGTAGGGGGGGAGCCTCGTCGAGTTCGATGAGTCCTGAATTGGGTGTCTGTTGATATGTGAATGTCCTATTCCTCATCTGTTCAAAACGGGCGGCGACATCGATATTACCGGACTCTCCTCGGGCTGCACGGAGGCGTCTCTTAGCGATTGGTCGAGAAGAGTTCCGAATATGGTCTTCGGATCCGTCATACAAGGCACTAGGTTGACGAGAATGTAGTTTTCCGGAAGAAAGTTGCTGATGTATCTCAATACCGCACATGAAACCCAACGAAATGGGGTCTAGAGAGTCCGGATCACGGATATCGCCAACGGGCTCACCCTCCGGCATGATGCTGTCCAAGCAACGATTGCTCATAGGCTCAGCGGAATCAATCATGTCCATTGATACGTTCCTGTTTGTGATTCGTATATTGTACCGCCTCTGTGCAAGTTACTAATCGCACTTCTAACTATGGTTTCTGATATTCCTTCCACTAAAGCCGCATCTATGATCTGACTCATTTTCATGAGTCCTTCGTTTGCATCTGATATTTCCTGCATGATTATCCTGACTGTGCTGCTCTGCTTTTGTTGGCTCATTCCAGTTTGAAATTCTGATTCGTCCCTGATGTTAGATTCGTTCCTCCAGTGCATGAATATGGCCTTGGCAACTTCAGCATCGGCTACCGTTGCAATCTGGCGGAGGTGTATCCTTGCATGGGCTTCTGTCAGGCGCATTAAGGCTTCTAGGGCTCTCGCAGTGACTGGTATCTCTGTTATCTGATTTTTATCGGATTGGCTAATACCATAATCAGCGCTCCTGGGATTATTTTGACGCTGATTGAAGGAATTCCTTGTTTTAATGTAATATTTAATCAGAGTTCCCTTTGCTTCATCGTCAAGAGACGGATGGATATTTCGCTTTGCATAAGCCACATATTTTCTGAGGAAGTTTGTCGTCAGATGTTGTTTCTGATCATGTCCTATATCCATTATTTCTTCTGAGTCGGGAATAGGCTCACTGCCCATCTTGTCTTCAATCTGAAGTTCGCTGACTCCCGAGGTTCTATTTTGCAGGATATGATGGGCTATCTTCTCATCCAACCCCGGTTCTGGGGTGTCTTGAAGGAGCCATATCAAATCGAATCTAGAGGCCAAAGGTGTTTCCAGACCGGTTTCTTTGAAAGACTGCATGATACTCGCATTTGCTGATAGAGGAGCAAATCTTCCGGATATCGGATTGGCTGCTGCGAGCACTGCGCATCGCGAGTTGAGCGTAGCTGTGATGCCGCCTTTGGCGACTCTAATTTTCTGCTGCTCCATAGCTGGATGTATTGCACTTGTGTCCTGCTTGCTTATCTTATCGAACTCATCAATAGCGGCGAGGCCTCGATCGGATAGGGGAAGTACACCTGCCTCAAGAGCGAATCTACCGTCAGAAAAGCCGTCCTTCACAGCCGCTGCAGTTAAGCCGGCGGCAGATACTGATCCTCCAGATGTGAATTTACCTCTTGGCGAGAGGTTTGACATGTATGTGAGCAATTGTGATTTTGCAACCCCTGGATCGCCCATCAAAAGAATATGGATATCTCCCCTCGATCTGGTTCCATCGCTCGAGACTCGGGCCACTCCTCCAAAAAGTTGCAGTGCTAAGGTTCGCTTTACCCATCTAAGAACCGGTGTGGAGAATATGGATGGCGCAATTGAATCTACGAGAAGATCGATTAGACTGTTGCTATCTCCATATTCCTTGACTAGTTTCTTAATTTCCTCTTCTTCATCATCATCAATGATTATCTCCGTGAAAGGTGTCGTCTCTGCCTCCACGCTCACCATTGAGTAAAATATCTCGAAGAGCGGTGTCTTCCTAGATCCCTTCCTCTCTGAATGCATCTGCGGGATCATGTTCGCTATGATTCGGGTTCCCGGGAGAACGGTGTTCACCAAATCGCCCTCGAGAATTACCATGCCCGTACTCGGTTGCGCGCCGCTCGGAACGCGTTCTGGAATCTCTTGAATCTCAATCTTCTGATTATCCACGAGGGAGCATTTCTCCTTCATCAGGGTGAATTTTACTCGTCCCTTGCGCTCTCCGCATCCTTCGCATTGTAACGGCTCCTCAAGTTCTGTGTGATCATGCTGTATAATCTCAGTCTCGTAATCACACGAACATTGGAAGACAGAACGATGGATCCGAGGTTTGATTTCACTCACCTTAGTCACTGAAACTTCTGAGCTTATGAGCTTCTGCACATCAACATGACCGACTCTCCTCAAATCTCTCCGGCTATCGAGAGGTAGTCGATCGATTCTGATGAATGGTTCAATGTCCTGAGCTCCCATCTCGATGCAATATATCTTGAGAGCGGCAGAGCCCTCTCTCAAAATGTGCGTCGGATGATCGAGGAGCATGTCTGCAAAATCAGGGTCGAAAGTCTGAATTTGATGGAATGAGATCTCCATCTTGTCGATTTGCCCCGAAACTATCCGCTGAACTTCGTCAGCCATTGCCTCTTCGAGAAATGATCTCCATCGCGGTCTTGCATCTGGAGCGAGTATCGTCATGGCATTTCCTCAGTCGGTCTACCGTGGTCCTGAGAGAGGGCCTATCAAGAAACCGGAGGGTTTCGTACGCCCCCTTCCTTCCAGTGGAGAAAACTGTCATCTTTAATCGGTCTGATCCCTTCTATTGCAGAAATTTTGTGCAATCTCCGACGTGGTAACCTTGAGAGACCTACTGTACCAAGAAGTGCCATGGAACACACGCGATCAGGAAGTGATATTCTCGTTCGACTTGACCCGGGAGAAGAGATTCACGCTGCTCTAAAGCAACTGGCGAATGACCTTGGGTTTGATGCTGCTGCTATTACAAGTGGCATTGGTCGGACCCGGGACAATCAATATGGTTACATGAATGAAGAAGGCGTTTACCAAAGACGGCCTTTGAATCCTCCCTCTGAATTGGTGAGTCTTTCGGGCAATATTGCTCGTACTCAGGAGGGAGAGCCATTCACCCATATTCACTGCTGTTGGTCAGATGACGAAAATAATGTTCATGCTGGCCATCTGTTTCAAGCAACAGTCCATGTTGTGGCGGAAATTCATATCAGAATCATGGAACATGCGATGATGACTCGTTGTCCTCTTGCTGACTTTGAGTTATTGGGTCTGGAGTTTGAATAGAAAAATACAGTGAGCTGATGGTGATGAGAGTCCTATTTGCTCATGGCCTTTGGAGTACTCCTGGTGGTTCGAAACCCACCTACATGAAAGAAGTCCTGGGTTGGAATGTTGTCTGTCCGGATATGCGCAGGAATGGTTGGAGCGTTTCTTCTCAAGCTCTTACTGTTCGTCAGGAGTTGGAATCTTCCGAGTCTTTCGATATTCTTATCGGTTCATCCTTCGGAGCGCTTGCGATTGCCAATGCGATCGAGGGGTATGAAGGTGATTCACGTCTTGCTCTCTTAGCACCGGCTTTCGGGGTGTACGACACCCTGGCTTCACAAATCGGAGATCAAGCAATGGAAATTTGGAGGGAGGAGGGGGTTAGGTCATTCATCCCGCCAGATTGGGAGGAAGAAGTGCTACTCCCTTGGTCATTCATGGAAGATGCATTGGCGTGCGGATGGCCTGTGCTTCAACATAGAACGGTCATTCTTCACGGGAGGGGGGATGATGTAGTGCCTGTGGAAAACTCGTACAAAGCTAGCAGGGAGTCAGGGACGACCGATTTGGTGGAAGTGGACGACGGTCATAGGCTTGCAGAGAGTCTGGACATGCTGCCAGATCTGGTTTCCATGGTCTTATCCTGATCAATCGTCATGGGTGCCCAGGAAATACTGGCCGATTTCAGGATCTGTCAGAATATGGTCTGCATCTCCCGTATGGACTACCTTGCCATTTGACATGATGTATCCTCTGTCGGATCTTGAGAGGCTTAGTCTTGCATTCTGCTCGACTATCAGGACGGTGATTCCTTGCTCCCTGAGGGCGTCGATCCTCTCGATGATTTGCTGCTGGTACAGGGGTGAAAGAGCGGCTGTGGGCTCATCCAGGAGCAGGAAGTTCGGATTCGATATCAGGGCTCTTGAGATTGCGAGCATTTGACGTTCTCCTCCTGATAGTGATGCTGCCAGATCATGCTCACGGGAACGGAGATCGGGGAACATGTCTAGTGCTCTCTCGATTCTCTGGCTGAGGATGTTTGCTGAGAGGGAGTTTCCGCCCATCTGGAGGTTTTCCTCGACTGAGAGGGAGGGAAATACGTTGTTCACTTGGGGGACGTAGGCGATCCCCATATTCACGAGTTGGTCTGTTCGCATTCCTGAAACGCTCTTGCCCCTGTAGTTGACCCGCCCGGCATAATAGTCGGCTATTCCGAATATAGCCTTGATGAACGTGGATTTGCCACATCCGTTCGGACCGATTATTGTGACGAACTCTCCTTCGTCGATATGCAGGTCTATGCCGTACAATATCTGTACGGACCCGTACCCTCCCGTGAGTCCGTTCACATCGAGAACTCGTGTCATTTGTTTTCACCTCCGCCGTGGCCATCGGAGCCGAGATATGCCTCGATGACGTCTCGATTCGAGCGCACTTCATCGGGAGTGCCCGTCATTAGGATCTCGCCCTCGTTCATGACGACTATCCTGTCCACGCCCTGTCTCAAGATGAAGTCCATGTTATGCTCGATTATGAGTACGGATATGCCCGTCTCGGAGACGATGTTTCGAAGGTTGGAGAATATCTTCATCGCCAGTGGCCCCGCAACGCCGGCCACTGGTTCATCAAGCAGGAGGAGTTGCGGGTCGCCCATCATGGAGCGCCCGATATCAACAAGCTTGCTTTGACCGCCTGATAGTTCGCTTGCTAGGTTATGCGCCATATGCGGGACCTCGAGTTGATCTAGCACTTCATATGCTCTGTCCAGTCTCTGGATCTCTGATGGGTGAGAACGGCCGGAACGCACGACGTCGAAGAAGCTGGGGGAAAACTGGTTTCTAGGGGGCACCAGGAGATTCTCGATGACGGTC
>DAVB01000009.1:38743-43415 GCA_002505455.1 Euryarchaeota archaeon UBA52
ACCAGGAGATTCTCGATGACGGTCATTTCGCGCCACAGCCTCGTATGCTGGAATGTCCTAGTCATCCCAAGATTTTGGATCTGGTCTGGTCGCATGGTCGAGACATCGGTCCCGAAAATCTCCACGGTGCCAGCAGTTTGTTGCAGAAGCCCGCTTATGCAGTTAAACGTCGTTGATTTGCCGCATCCATTGGGACCGATCAAGCCGATGAACTCGCCCTCTTGGACCTCAAATGAGACTTCATTGACAGCAACAAGTCCCCCGAACTCCTTCCTGAGTCCATCAACGCGAAGTGCGGGTGCCTTCATTGAGAATCACCCCCGTCTGATCGCTCTGGACGATATGGCACTTCAGGCAGCAGTCCCTTCTCGTTGTACTTCAGGGAGGTTACGATGATTAGGCCGATGATTAGAACCTTGACATAGGCGAGGTTTACCTGTATATCGGTTCTGAATACTTCATCGATTGATCGCTGGTGGAGTAGCCACACCATCAACAAGAATACGGATGCGATCCATCCCGCTGATTCAGCCATTGCCTTCCGCCTGAAGAGGTATGCAAGAGCCATGATTGCGATCATCAGAAGTGCTGCTTGCATCGGTTCGGTTACGAGCCATGCGAAGACCGTGTCAATGGCCACGGCCAATTCGTGAAGCGGTTGGCTCGCGCTTGATTGGGCGGCGACTAGCCTATTGATAACGAACTCATTCAGAGTGATTATCATCGCGCCTATCAGCATGCCTCTATTGTTTCCAGCGCCACCTATGACGAATGCAGCCCAGACCAGGAACGTTGTCCTTGAGGGTTGCATGAATGATGGCTGGAGCGAGCCCAGATACCAGGCAAACAACGCACCTGCAAAGGCTGCGATGGCTGCTGAAACGGCAAGAGCAGCGGCCTTGTGAGTCATGACGTCGTGTCCATGGTGCTGCGCGACGTCTTCATCCTCCCTTATTGAACGGAGGATTCTGCCCCATGGTGACGAGTACAGCATTGAGAGTGCTCGCCATACGATCATAACGCAAATGAGCCCGATTATGGCCAGGAGCAGGTAGTACGGAGCGGGCTGGCCGAAACTGAGTGTTTCTCCGATTGTTCTCGCAATGCTGTCAATGGCTTCGTTGTTCTTGCATTCAAATGGGGATAGTTCTACGCCATTTTCGTCGAGTTGTTCACCCCTCCCGCAGAACCACCAGACCTCGAGGGGCTGCGGATATCTTTGTACGCCTATCGCTCCCTGTGTCGTACCCGTCTTGAGGAGTGGTTCTCCCGAGAGCAGGATCCTGACTACCTCTCCGAGTGAGATTGTTATCACAGCGAAATAATCGCCTCTTAGACGTGCGGTTGGATAAGCGAGCAGCCAGCCGGAGATTGCGGCTACTAGCATGCTGAAAATAAGTGCGGGTATAATTGGCCACCCGTATCCGGCGACGTCACTGGGGGCAGTCAGTACGCCGACACCGATGGCCCCTATCGATACAAAGAAAATCACTCCGAAGTTCAAGAGGCCCGTGTAACCGGTTGAGAGATTCAGAGAGAGGGACATTATGAGATATATTGAGAGGAATGTGACGAGGTTCGACACTTGAAGGGTCTTGGCGAACATGAAGTTTGAGGATGGGTCGACAGGGAGCCAAACCACGAAGAGCAGCAGCAATGCCAAAAGAAGTCTGAAGGCGGCTTTCGAGCCGGATTCTGTTCTTCGGCCCTCGCCTATTCCGGCTTTCTGAAGAATGGCGTCGCCCTGCTTTCCCAATGTCCCAAAGAGGGATGCTGTTCGAGCGGTCAGCCAAGAGTCGGCATTAGCCCGGAGTGATTCGACTCTGTCTTTCATGTTCTTTGAGATCGTTCGCTCTGAGTGCTTGTCTGAAGGCGTTGAGATTCTTGATAGGATTGAATGGTACCTTAACTTGAATGGGTGAATTGGATCTTTGTATCGGTCATTGAAAATCAAGTATGACTCGTATAAGCAGAATATCCAAACCAATAGGGGTATCCATGGCCATAGTACGTCGCCGATTGTGCCGATGAGGGATATGAAAGCCTGCTCGGATTCGATTAGAGAAACCCAATTGGAAGCGATGTCTGGATCAACCCCATCAGGTACGACGACGGGGCCGGATGGATAGGAATTGGTGCGTATGAATGAAGTTGCTTTCCCTATGAAGAATGCAGAGCTCGTGACGAGTAGTGTGCTGATGGCTCGGCCGCTCCTGCGTTGGTGGAAGTGATGTGCTCCGAGGGGGCCCATCAGCAAACCCAAAGCGGCTGAATGACGGTGATTGGGGATTTTGGAAGATCTCGCTCGTTCACGAAGACGCTCTATCTTCCATCGGTCGTATGCATCCCCTATACCCTTTGGAATGATGAGCAAGATAGCGATTATTATCGCATAGGGCATTACTTCCGCGAGGGCACTGTATCCGGATCGGCCGATTGGATTGCCGATCCCGATTAGTACTGGCCCGGAAACTGCGCGAACGAAACCGATGATCAGTGCTGCTACGATGGCACCGGGAAGGGAACCGATTGTTCCGAGGACTATGACTGCAAAAGAGGGCAGTAAAAGGGAAAATGCCGTGATTGGTTTGAACAGCAGGGTGATGCCGAAAATCCCTCCGCCCACCCCGGATATTCCTGCGGACAGGAATGCGCTTGTCATGTGGACTCTCTCGACATTTATTCCACTGCTCGCAGCGAGTTCCGGGTTATCTGCTACGGCCCTCATCCTTCGGCCTAGTCGGGTACGTGTCAATATCGCGAGGAGGATGAAAACGGTGGCGAAGCTTACGATTGGGAGGAAGGCATTGTTGTAAGCGTAATTTGTTGTTTGTGCCGCGCCTTCGCAGGTTGTGGTTATGATGTCGACCGCGGGTATGGAACTCATTTCCGCACAGTCGAGTGATGTGTAAACTTGGTCCGGTTCCAATTGTCTCTTTCCGAGATTAAATCGAGTCAGTATTGTGGGGAACTCGAATGCCTGGCTACCTCGCATCCAATCCGCATCTGGTACGAATCGTTGAGTGGAGCCGCCGAATCTGAGGTATGTAAGGGCTCTCAGAACAAGAGCCACGCCTAATGAGGCGATCATCATCACGTCTGGAGAGGCCTTCCGACCTCTGAACCCCCGATAGACAAGGCGATCAATGATTACGCCCGCTATGCCTGTCAGGACAAAGGCCCCAAACAGCATCCAGAGAAATAGAGTCCACGAGAGGTGGCCGTCAGAGGGAATTTCATTCAACGGGAATAGCCAATTTGTCCACATCAGAGCCACGCCGACGTACATGCCGATCATGAAGAACTCTGATTGTGCGAAATTCCCGTATCTCTGTACGCTGTATGTCAGAGTGAGGCCCACTGCGATTGAGAGATATGTCGAAGACCAGGTCAGTGTGTTCGTTCCAAGTGACGCTAGGTCGATTAGCACCGATGCGGAGGTGTCGAGGCCTAAGAGCAGGATGTGTATGATGAGTAGGATGTACAAGAATAGGAGGATGGGGGATGTGGTGATAATCGTGGATCTGAGCCATCCCGGTCGCATGTCATCGAATGCGATTTTGACTAGGCCGAAGCCCACGCAGATCAAGGTGAATGTCTGAAGCAGCCATACGAGATCTGTCGGTAGGCTATCGAAAAGCAGGGTGTCTACGATATTCAAGGCGCCTATCTGGCTGAGTAGGCCGAGAGTCGATTCGATGGCGAAGAAGGAGGCGATGGCAACACGTCGCTTCCATCTGTCGAGTTGGGACCATTGGTCGCGAAAATCCTCAAGCGCCGTCATGCTTCATCCTCGATATGTGGCTTCTTGTGCATAAAGCCGAGGGCACTCGGCTGAAAGAATGGGTGTGAGGCGCCGCGGCGGGCCTGATGGCCCACCACGGCGCGTTACGTCACTCTGAGGTCTTATCGATCTCAGTTTCAGGCGGTTGCGACGCCGCCTTCGGCAGTCCAGTACTTCGAGCAGGTGTACTGGTCGACGCCGTCGTACGAGCAGATGTCGTATCCGTTGCCGCCGATGTCACCGTTGTCGAGGAAGTTGATGACGCCGGAGGCGCCCTCGTATCCGTTGCCTGTTGCTGCGATTCCCGCATCGGCTGATACGCCGTTGTGGTTCACAGCAGCCATTCCGACCATCATAACACCGTCGTAGGTGGTCAGGTCGTATGCCTTGATTCCGCCGGATGGAGCGTTTGCGTCATAGCGCTCGCTGAAGTCGCCGAAACTCGATCCTGCGCGAGGCTGGGTGACGGTCATGCCGTTGAGCAGGGAGTCGTCCTCCATCTCATCGTACATTCCCTCTCCAGCAGGGCCGTCCCCACCGAAGATGTGTCCTTCCCAGCCTGCCTCGTTGAGGGCCTCGATGATGAGAGCCGCGTCAGCGATGTAGGACGATAGGTAGACGGCTGTGCATGTGGTGGAAGCCGCCATCTGGTCGGCAACTGCCGAGAAGTCGGTGTCCGTCTCAGCGTAGTCATAGCGACCGACGTCGCATAGCTTGTCAGATCCCCATGCGTCGACAACTGCGTCAGCAAGGCCGGCGCCGTAGTCGTTGGTCATGCCAAAGACTGCGAGAGCGCCTTCAGCGACTCCTGCATCGGTCATCATGTCAGCACCGGCTGGGCCCTGGATAGCATCGCTTGGCACGTTCCTGTAGAACATTGGGTATGCC
>DAVB01000009.1:43705-43978 GCA_002505455.1 Euryarchaeota archaeon UBA52
TTCCTGTAGAACATTGGGTATGCCGATGCGTCCGATAGACCTGGGTTGGTGCTCGCGTAGGAAATCATCGGGATCCCCGCAGCGGAAAGCACTCCGTTGGCGGCCATTGAGGCCCCGGAGCAGGCTGCACCCACAACAGCGTAGACACCGGAGTCGACCAAGGTCTGAGCAGCGGGGCCGGCAACAGCACCGTCGCATCCGGAATCCTGCTCTATCAACTCGAAGTTGTAGTCAGGGTACATGGCATTGAGATCGCTGATAGCCTCATTCGCG
>DAVB01000009.1:44228-49039 GCA_002505455.1 Euryarchaeota archaeon UBA52
CTCGAAGTTGTAGTCAGGGTACATGGCATTGAGATCGCTGATAGCCTCATTCGCGCTCCACGTGAACACTGGAGCGTTTGGCTCAAGTGGTCCCGTGATCGGGTTGAGGAAACCGATCTTCACAGTCGTTTTTTCGTCGTCGTCGTCTCCACCGAGGCAGCCTGCAAAAGCAGCTGCAAGCATGCTCAGTGTCATCATTGTTGCAATTAACTTCATTGTTTTCATAGCGTGTACACGCTCCTAGCAGCATTTTGAGCACCGAGTTTCTATTTAGTACCTATGCCGGTAAATAATTAATATAAAATCTCTAAAAATTAGTATTTTAACACATATAACCGTCGTTTTGGGGTGTTTATTCTATTAATAATCCAATTGAAAAATAATCTTCTATTTAGAGGTGCAATCAATAACCTGCAATCCACGCACGGGAAGTAATGGGCAATGAAAACGGCCTGGATTACTCTTCATCCGGTGTGGACATAGATGCTGAAACAAACGCCGTTGCGGCGCTCATTAGCACTCTCGGTGCCTCGACAAGGAAGAAGGGCATGAAGGGAGCTCCTGTTATTCTGGACAGGGGATTCGGAGGGTTGCTGGAATTCGACGACAAGTGGCTAGCGATGGCAACAGACGGCGTCGGGTCGAAACTTCAGATCGCTAATACATTGGGGCGCTACCAAGGAGTTGGTATAGACTGTGTAGCAATGAATGTGAATGATTTGCTGTGTGTTGGGGCTGAGCCGATTGGATTTGTCGATTACATTGCAGTTCCTTCCCCTGATGAAATTGTGCACCAAACAATAGGTTCGTCTCTATCTGAAGCGTGTGCGAGAGCCAATGTGACCCTTGCAGGAGGCGAGACTGCAACGCTCCCAGGAATCGTGAATGAGTTAGATCTCTCAGGTACAGCGTTGGGCTGGTTACCTGCAGGGGAGGCGGTGACCGGAGAGCGCGCATCTCCTGGAGATGTGTTGATTGGCATTCCGAGTAGCGGAATACATTCGAATGGGTATTCCTTGGTGAGGGGGGTGCTCTCCAAGACGAATGCCGATTTGTTGGGCTCGGCACCATTCGATTCTACGCACCCTTACCGGGTGATCGAGAATGACATGGGGGATCTTGGAAGCGTTTTACTCAATCCGACTAGAATCTATGTTGATCCTATTATCGATCTGCTATTCGGGGTAGATGCGCCTTGTTCGAGAAATGATGTGCATGGAATTGCCCATATAACCGGGGGAGGGTTATCCAACTTACTAAGGCTAAACGATTCTGTCGGCTTTGAAATTGACAATCCGCTCATCCCGCAGCCTGAATTCGAATGGATTCAGAAGGAAGGAGGGGTGACTTCATGGGAAATGCACAGGGTGTTCAACATGGGCATGGGGATCGTATTGATTGTCAGTGCTGATGCCGCTGAAGATGTAGAAAAATGGGTCTCTAGAAGAGTCGCCGGGTCACAAAGAATCGGTTGTGTGATAGAAGGGGAGGGCGTCCATCATTCTCCTCTCGATTTGACGTATGCTGAATATTGATTCAATCGCTTAGTCCATATGAGTCTGGGGCTTGTCGCTAGAGCATGGAACCCAAAGGATGGCCGGGCGTTGTATACCATGAAGGGGGGATAGAACACAGGTTGCCTACTGAAGTAGACAGGGACAGAAAGGGGCCTGCTGGCAAATATAGGGCGGGATTTCTGAATCCAGCGATGTCAGGGAATCGGACCAGAAGTGTCCTGATGCTCGAACATATCGGGAAGACGCTGTTGGGCGGTGTAAAGAAGATACAGATTTTGGATGCTCTCTGCGCGACGGGGATTCGGACTAGAAGATGGTTGGAAGAGACTTCTGAAGGAGTCTCTAGTCGATTGAGGATTAAGATGTGCGATATGGATGAAGAGGCTCTCGGATGGGCGAGGGCGAATCTGGAAAATGACGATCTCAAGAAGAATGTCGTAGTTATACAAGGAGACGCTAGAAAAGAAATTCTCAGACAGGGGTGGCATTGGATTGATTTGGATCCTTATGGATCGCCAGTACCATTTCTCGACTTGGCGATGCAGGCAACGGCGCGTAGATCAGTGATTTCAATCAGCGCCACAGATACAGCTGCTCTAAGCGGGTCGTCGCCCGGGCCATTGAGGCGTCGTTATGGAGCACGTGTACACATGGATGGACTCAAGCATGACAGCGGATTGAGGATCTTGTTGGCCTCAGCAGCAAAGGCTGCAGCTAGGCACGATAGGGTGATTCGACCTCTTCTCAGCGTGTGGGACTCGCACCATCTCAGGGTTACAATACTGGTAGAGCGCTCAAAGATGGGTGCGAGTGCCATAGAAGAAAACCTGGGTTGGAGGGTAGCGTCGCCTGACGATTCGACCGTTGATTCTGCTATCCAAGCAGGTTTGCTTCCGAGACATGACTCTGGATCTAGGCCGATGCACGTGATGCTGCCCCTGTATGAGTATCCTAATCTGAATACTGGGGTGTCTGGTCCATTATGGACGGGGCGTATCGGCGATCCGGATGTCATGGCTAGCATGAGTGAGGCTGCGGCAGAGGGAATCTGCAAAGTCGATGATCTAGAGATGAATCAGAAGGAAGTCAGAAGGGCGAAGCAGGCTGTGAGAAGGATTTGCGATGAAGGCAAGGCAATTCATGGAAGTCACCTGGTAATCACCGATGCGCTACCGAGTTTCGTCGGGGAGGGGGATCCGCCGAGCCCCTCGAAGATGGCAGAGGCCTTGCGTGAGGATGGTTTCTGTGCGGAGGTTTCGAGGTATGCGGAGCCTTCCTTCAGAACAGATGCACCCTGGTCAGCCGTATTACAGGCTTTCAGGGGTCTTTCTTGATTGGCTCATCCGCCTATGTATGACATCTCGATTCTATTAGATGTGCTTACCTGCTCGAATCTTATCTCTGAATAGCGGTCTTCTCGGTTTCTCCAAGTTGTCTCAATGGCTTCGGCTAGTTCTTTGTCTGTCAGTCCGGCTCTCATCATCGTCAAGAGGTCGGTCCCCCTGCCTGAGAAAAGGCAGGTAAAGAGTCTGCCGTCTGCTGAAAGCCTGGCTCGAGTGCAATCACCACAGAAGGGCTCTGTGACACTTGAGATAACGCCCACCTCCCCTCCTTTTGGCAATTTATACCGCTTGGCAACATCACTTTTCTTATCAGGTGTTATCTGCTCATCAACTCCTATAATCGCTCTTATTTCTTCAGCGGTTACTACTTCTTCCATATTCCATCCATTAGTATTTCCAACATCCATATACTCTATGAAACGGATAGCGATATCTCTGTTGGAAAATCTCTCAACCAGATCTAATATCTCATCTTCATTGGAGTTCTTCTTGACGACGGTGTTGATCTTAATCGGACCTAAACCCACTGATTCAGCGGCTTCGATTCCAGCTATCACCGAGGCAACTGTATGGCCCGAGTCAGTTATCGCAGCGAATGTGGATTCATCCACTGCATCAAGGCTCACAGTGACGCGATCAAGGCCTGCTGCAGATAGGGCGGGGGCGTATCTTGGTAGGAGGACGCCGTTTGTTGTCATCGCGATTTCTACGTTCCTCATTGAAAGCATGGAAATAAGATCCGGGAGGTTTTTTCGAAGGAGAGGTTCTCCGCCTGTAAGGCGAATTTTTTCTACGCCCAGATCTATGAAAATCCCTGCAAACCTATCGATTTCCTCGAATGACATTATTCCACCCCTTTCCAAAAATGGGAAATCCTTGCCGAAGACCTCTCTTGGCATACAGTACCTACATCTGAAATTGCACCTGTCAGTAACTGATATCCTCAAATCTTTGAGTGGGCGGCCTAAACGGTCCCCTAGGCCTCCTCTCATGTATGGCTGGCCCAAGTACTAGGGCATAGAGTTCGGGGTTTGGTTATGGATATCTATATGTCCTGTAAAGTCGTTTTTTTGCCCTTCAATGGGTAAAAAAAGCGAGTCAGATAATAATATGATTATCTGGCTCAGTGTTTCAATTCTGCCATTCTAAAAAGTTGGTTTGACGGGGGTTTTTCTTGGACTTAGTCGGATTCCAGCCGATTGTACAATGAAGGTCCGCAACGGCTCTTGCTGCGCTATCTAAGGCGGCTCCAGCTGTACCGATGGGTCTTCCAAAGGCGTCCCCAATCAAGGTAATTGGTCCTTGGTGAATTACATAATTTGGGCCTTCGATTGGACGGCTGAATCTCCAAAAATGGGCGGCCCATCCTTCCGGGTCTCCGTTGAGAGTCGTGGCTACATGATGCGCCATGCTTGACAGGCTTTGATCTAAATATGGATCACAGCTGCCAGCATCAATTCGAACCTCAAGTGTTCCTCCATCGAGGCCCCTTTGGGTGAGATTCCACCCCTCAGGGGCCTCAGTTATGTCAGCTGGACATGGGCCCCAAGCTACCCAACATGATTCGCTTCGCCCGTGTACTTCGATATCTGATGACATTACCAATGATCTGGATTGCTCGAGAGGAACAGCAACCAGGACGTGGTCAAAATGCGCTTTTACAGGCCCATCGGGAGATGTGATTCGGAGAAGGGCTCCGTTCACTTCTTCTACAACATCTTCTACTCGATGATTTTGACGGACATCGAGCCCTTTCCCAAGGTATTCTAGAAGTGGTGGCAAAGTATTCTCAGGGGTTTCTCCATCCACGTCGAGGAAGCCCCGCTCTATCCAATCTTCCACGTAACGTTTGGCCCATTTCGGCCATGCTTGTAGTTTGGTTGCGCCTAATTGGAAGGGTGTTCCGTCTCCTGCCCTCCGGTCTGATAAGCGACCACTTGCCCTCTGACCT